>CAYHWX010000078.1:0-17699 GCA_964360245.1 uncultured Vicingus sp. | reverse complement strand
TTTGCTAAACCACTCCGCAGCGGAAGTGCGATGTGTCTAATGACGGATTTGGGATACATGGAACTGCGTGCGGATTTGATTGGGATTTCAATGGTCTAGCAGGAGGTTTTTCGTGAGTGAAAATTCTCTGAATGTTGATTACAATCCGTCTCCGGCGCGCTATAGTGCTCTTGCCGAATCGTTAGATTCGGCAAGGCTCTTTTACAACAAGAAAATATGGCGCGTGAAAGACGTGGCAAGGTTTTTAGGCTGCTCAGTCGGGCACATCTACAATCTTGTCTCAGATGAGAAGATACCGAAAATCAAAAAGGGCAAGTTCGTCTATTTCATTCCAGACGACATCCTTAGCTGGGTGTTAGAAGGAGATGTAACATGACGAATAGTAAACAACGATTTATTGCGCTTAAAGATCACAAAGGCATCAGAAAGGACAACCTTACAGGCAAGTATGTTGCAAGAAAATGCCTCGACAAAAAGGTTTATTGCGAAACTTTTGAGAAACTTTCAGAGGCGATATACTGGCGTAGGAACTACCATCCACTCCTGACTCATACAGAGCTAAGAGTGGGGGCCACGACAAAATTCTTTAATGATGAAAGCAAGGTGAATATCAGTTCACGCCCAAACGGCGTGGAACAACGTTTCACTTTCGCTGATGTCTGGAAGTTTTATCAAGTGCAACACTTCCCTTCCCTTGAATCCCAAACGATTCAAGTGCGACTGAAAGAAGCAAGATATTTCTATCCTGATCTCATGCCTATCAAAATGGTTGAAATAAATCCTGAGTTGCTCGATCACTTCATGCAAAAAAAAGTTGCTGAAGCAAAGTTAAACAATAATCCAAGGCGATTTAACTTCAATGCCGACCTGAAAGCTCTCAGAGCTTTTTTAAACTGGTATCGGGAAAACTATGACGGCCTTTTTGTTGTTCCAATCCTCAAAAGGCACCATACGATTGGCATAATCAAACCCAAACCTGTCGGCACAGTAAAAAAAATGACCATGGAGCAAGTTCGTCTCTTTATAGATTCCTTTGAAATTCAGTTTTGGAGAGACTTTGCGCTCCTGCACTTTTTTATGGCCGGGCGAGTTCAAGAAGTAGCGGGCCTTCAAGTTGAGAACATCGATTTGGAGCGTGGATTACTTAAGGTCGTTGATGTGGCCATCTGGGAGAGGAGCAAGAAGTTTGAACGATTAAAAGAAATTCCTAAGAACGGTGAAGAAAGAGTTGTCCACCTCAACAGCGGAATGTTTGAACTCCTCACCAGACGCATTAATGATCGTTCAAATAATCCATGCCCATTTTTCAGGCAATCGACTGGAGAAAGACTTAACTTTGTTTTTCATCTCGACGGAATTCCTCTGAGCTATCGACAGATTCAGCACCATTACAACAACGCTTTAAAAAAAGCAGGGCTATTTCCTCAGTTCCAATCCACACATATTTTGCGGAAAGCGATGACAAATATTGTACGAAAGGAATTGGGGCTAGATGCTGCTCAGGCCGCTGGTGGATGGAAATCTCGAAGTGTGGTTGAGCGGAATTACACTGATGCTCCCAATGAACTCAACAAGCAGACTGTTGATCATATTGGAAAATTAATTGGTGTAACAAGACAACTGAAGATTGTTTGAAATTTCGTTTCTCGGCCCACCGATTGGAACAGACTGGAACAAAACGATTTTTTTTAAAAAAAAGCCCCTGTTTCCAGGGGCTTATAAAAACTTGGTGGGCCACTCGAAACAACAAGCGCACCAACAAATAATTCAGTTAACTCCCATGATTTTATTTGGTTTTTACCAAAAACAAGAGAGAATATTTTCCTCATATGTTCACCACTTTACGAGCAAGGACGCTCTTTAAGAGAGATCGAACGGCAAACTGGTTTTGCCAAAACCACCATTCGTGAATCACTCACTTCAACTGGATTGCCACTGCGTAAGTATAAACCTGTCACAGCAACGCCATTAAAAAGATCAACTGGCATGAGAGCTGGAACCATTCCGTATGGGTACGCTTACCTAGAAGGCAAACTCGTCCCTGAACCGAAAGAATATAAAATTATCCTTGATGTTTGCAAGCAGTGGAAAAGCGGCCACAGCTTCAGGGCCATTTCGCGGAACCTGAATGACCAAAGGATATTCACTCGCACTAGCAAAAAATGGACTCACGAACTCATTAAACGAATTATCGACCGCCATGAAAGCGATCTTAACAAACCAACCAACGACAAAAGGAAATGAAAATGAACATCGACAAATTGATAACAGCAGCAGTTACATTGGCAGTCTTAGCAGCACGATATACCGTCCAGAAAAATTATTCAGTATATCATCGTGAGCCACAGCACTGATCCCCCCCCCAACAATCGACACAGTTCAGGAAATTCACGCTTATCCTCATCAAGCGCCATACTGTTCTATCGGTGCCTCCTTAAAGTTTTCTCTTTATGCTTTGCTGCAAACTTCCTTTAACTCACCATAATTTTTTGCTGTGAATTCCATCCTCCGCTCTGCTCATTTTCATTTCAAGAAAAATCATCGGTCTCCTGAGGACCCTCCGAGATTTTATCGTTGAAATGCGCTCGTCGGCGCTTCCTCTGATTCACATCACTCAAAAATTATTTTTTAAAGGAAGTACTTATGCAAAACGATTTTTATGACAAACTTTCACAAATGGCCCTCAAACGTTCAATTCCCTTCTGCATGGGATGTTATCAAGAAGCAAAATCTGGGACATGCCCCACCTGCGGTAGTGATGACCTCGGCCGACTACTTCCTGGCCACTCTTGTGACTGGGGCCTTGATTTTATTATTGAGGAAATCTTACGCGAATCTCTCACTCCTGTTGATCTTGAAGAGGCCTTTGAAGAATCTTTTCGCGAAGTTTTTTCAAAAACTACCAAAGTGGCATGGCTTGAGTTTGACACGGCAACTATAGTGAAAGAACTTGACCCAATATCTTGGAGATGTGCCGTAGGCGACTTTGAATCACAAGAGGCCGAAACTGGTACCATCGTTACATTTAATCAAGGTCAAACCTACTACTGGGCCCATGACCTGGAAGCCTTATAGGCCTTCAGGTCTATAAATATTTTTTTCGAGAATACCGATAAGTGTATTATTTCTAGATGTAAATGTTAATTTTGAGGTGACCATGAGTTTAACTAAGGCTCATATCATTGAGCGAATTTATAAGGAAACAGATATTTCCCGCGTGAAAGCAGCCGATCTCGTTGATTTAGTTTTCAAGTTGCTAAAGGATACATTGTCCCAGGGTGAAAAATTAAAATCTCAGATTTTGGAAATTTTTCTCTTCTCAACAAAGGACAACGTCTTGGCCGCAATCCTCAAACGGGAATGCGCATGGAAATTTCTGCACGAAGAGTTGTAACATTTCGATCGTCAGAGGTATTAAAAGAAGATATCATCTGCCGCTTTGCCCACCGGCTAGATGAACACGGGAAGGAGAACACACAAATTCCACCAAAGGATGGCCCTACAAACGCCTTGCGCTCGTTCATGCAAAATATCGAAGAGTAAACATATGCAAAAATATAATTATGGGCCATGAGCTAGAGGCCTTTTAATGACCTCTCATTCCGAATATAATGAAGCGTAGTTTTCAAAAGCTCAAGCTGTGACTTTTCGATAAGGGCGAGTATCTCAACACCGGCCTTGCTTATTGATCGACGGGCCTCAAGAATATTGCCGGTAAACATAATGAGCGGGGGAAGATTTCTATGCAACTGTCGAAGAGCGACGTAGGCCTCAACCCCGTTCATGCCCGGCATCTCAAAGTCACTAATGATTGCGTCAAAAGGGCCATGATTGCCATAGCGGTCAATGGCCAAGCTTCCACTATTTGCCGTTACCACCCTTTGAACACATCCAACGCAGGTAAGATATTCACTCATACAGTCTAAAATGGCTTCATCGTCATCTATCAGCAAGATATTCATGTTTCCTCAGAATAGCTGCGTCCAACGCGTTGGACGCTTTAAAAATCTTAACACCGTACAATGCATTGGACAAGTTCATCATCTTTGGGGACAGATCGGTGAGAAAGATCAAGAGAAGACGGGAAGATATTGAGTGGCTCAAGGCCCTAGGTAAACACTTAGAGGAATTAATTCGGGCCAAAGGTTTTAAATCACCATATGCATTTTGGGTGGAAGCCTTAGGAGATGAAGTTTCTCGGGCATCCCTTAACTACATCCTAAAGGGAGAAGTTGATGTCAAAGCAACGACACTTAAAAAATTGGCCGATTCGCTAGAGATTACTCCAAGAGATATTCTTGATTTTAATCTATAATTGACGTTTGGCGGACACCTTGATTTTGATGATAAATCGTTTTTTTACAGCAAAACTCGTCTATTCCAATACTAACTAAAAGACATAGAAAAGCTTACCTACCAGCCCATTTCCAGAACGCGCACGGGACGAGTCCCAAGGAATGCACTTTCCCCCCGTGGCCATCAGAACCAAACGAACATTGGCGGTGACATCCCTCATCCTCATCAGAAGAAGAGGATACCATCGGCCACATCAAATGGCTTAACGAATTTTTAAATTCGGTTTTCTTCTGTGCCCCCAACTACCAATTGTCCACACACCGTTCTTGGAAGAACACAGATTACAGAGCTTAACGAAATTTTTTCTTGTATTTTTTGATTATCGGCAACCAGTCTTTAGGTGGGGTAAACGAAAACTTATCAGTATTTAGGAAGTATTCCATTATCTGATTTGCAACAAATGCAATAAAGTCATCGTCATCTTCAAGAATATCACTCTTTACTATTACCTTTTGTCCAGAGACTGCTTCACATTCAAGGTAACCTGCATCTAGAAAATCAAGTAAAGTTTCAATAAACATCTCGGGAGTATTGTCCGATGGGAAATGAAAACATTCTTCCAGTGATTCATTTTCTTTGCATACAGTATTGAAAAGTTCTAAGAATCGGATATTTACATCAATTGTCATAACCGTCATTTCATTTCTTTTTGTATTCATGCTTAATCTCCATATATGGGGTCACCACAGAAAAGGATATTATCAATATTTTCACCTAATCTTATTTTTTGTCGAAGTAGATTGCACAAAGGAAAATTCTTCATGCTGCCCAAACCCCAATTCTTCCCCCACGGCCATGCCTTTGGAGTTAATTGCTTGCCCATACCATTCTTTACAATTTCTATCATAACCTTGGATGACAAACTTCTTGCCGCTTGAATTGGCAATCAGAGTTCCTTTTGCTTTTTGATTTTTTGGAATTTCTTTATGCCATAATTTCTCATAGATGCCCGCGCAAAATAATCGTGTTTTGGTTATATCCTTTAAATTTACAACTAGGTGCGTATTTTTATTTACTAATTCACCAATGTTGGAGTTTTTATAAATTTTACTTTCCAGTTCGGAGTGGTGCCTTTTGCAGAGCCATAATAAATTTGAATGGTGATCAGAACCACCGATAGAATGAGGAAGAATGTGGGCCGCATCGACTATTTTGGATTCACAAAAAACAAGAGAACAAATCTTTTCAGGTGCAACCCGGCTAAGGTTTCTGCGCGGATTATCTGATCTTTGATAAGGGTCGCCTTCTGGGAAAAGACATTGCTGTAATTGGCCAAAATGCCCATTTGTAACCATGCTAACTGCAAGTTGAGCAATACTTTCTTTTTTTAAATCTTTAATCTGTACTTTTCTTAAGGGGACATTGAAATGGAAATAAGCCCCTCTCGCGAAGTAATCAATCTTACTTTTTGATTTTCCTGTTCCGATTGTCATTGCTGGATAATCACCCGTAAAATCCTCAAGGTCGTCAATGGAATTCACCTCTTTCATAAGAATTGATTTTTTATTCTTTTTGTTTAACTTATCACTCGCATATTCGAAGGTATAAGCGCTCTTCATCTCTTTTAAAGTCTTAATGATTACTTGTAGTCTCCAGATAATCTCACTATGAGAGGATATTTTTTTTGCAATCAAAATAGAGTGAACAATTTCAAATCCAACGGCGAGTAAATATTTTTTTGTCTCCAATCTAATTAATGTGATTGCAATTCCATATCTCTCCCCTTTTGAACGCTGGCCGCCGTTTTCAATAGGCACAAGATAATCCAGGGAAATGTCATGAAAATAACATTTCCACACATTTCCCTTCTCTTGGTTGCGGGGAAAATGAATATCCAAAGGGATAAAATTATTAGATGACAGCAGAGCTACTATTTCACAAAACTCTTTAAAAATCTCATAGTCTTTTTTCATAAATAAAGCTCCTTAAATAATGTAAGCGGTAAATGCCCGCCTCGTTCATGCTCATTCCTTCGGGCCGTCCATATAGTGCCATGAGTGCCTAATCCACACCCAACGCCCTACACAGCTCAGGAAATTCAAGCTTAAACTTTGTATGCTCAGCAGAGTTGATGTTACGAATAGATGAATATGGAACTTCGACGTATTCGCTTTGAAAAGGTTGCCCAAGGTAGACAATGGCGCGGTTTCCGCTGTCTGACTCATCGTCATAATAACCAAGTTGGCCTTTGCGTTTACCGGCCGTAAAGATGACCGCACCATAGTATAATGCATCTTTTTCCATACAGACCTCCGACTTCGGGAATCTTTTTACCCTACTGCTGGCCAGCGGTAAATATTTTTTATATACCATCGAAGATTGACCGTCATATGGCGCAAGGGCCATGATGAATAAAGGCCACTAAACAATGCGAGCAAATTATGGATTCAAACCACTGGAACAACATTTACGATAAAAAGAGCGAGCAGGAAGTCAGTTGGTTTCAGGAAGTACCGAAAAAGTCCCTGGAACTCATCGCCAGTTTTCACCTATCTAAAGATTCTAGAATCATTGATATTGGCGGTGGAGATTCAAGACTTGCGGAACATTTGCTGCAACAAGGATTCAAGCATCTTTCCGTTTTGGATATTTCGACGAAAGCATTACAGCGACATCGTGAGAGACTTGGGGAAAAGGGCGGCAATATTGATTACATCGTAACCAACATTGTCGATTTCACTCCCCTTGTCCGCTATCACCTTTGGCACGACAGAGCGACGTTTCATTTTCTAACCACCCTTCAAGACATTGAAAAGTATCTGGCCATTGCCAGTCAGGCCTTGGATGCTGGGGGATATCTCATCGTGAGTACATTTTCCAAATCTGGGCCGGAAAAATGCAGCGGCCTTACAATCTCTCAGTATTCAGAAGATGACTTAAAAAAACTTTTTGGCCGGTATTTTCAAAATATAAAATGCTTTGAAGATACCCATCAGACCCCGTGGGGTGCCAAGCAAGACTTTATTTATTGCGGGTTTAAAAAGTTGTCTTAGATCGCGGTTGCTTATCAAACTTTTTAAGTGGCCTATGGTTTCGCCAAGAATCTCTCAGTGCCACAATCCCAAAAAAGGCACAATTACCTAACTTTCATCATGATCTGGTCACGCTTTTGCTCCACCCTTGACTCTTGCTTCGGCTTCTTGTTATTTACTACTGTAAATTTTTTTTATTGTACCTTTTTTGGGGCGACCTTATGGATTCATTCGACTCTCATTATCGCACAAGACAAAGTATAGACCCGACCAATCAAGGTCAAAGATCAGACCATGGCGAACATTTTGTGATTAGGCCTCTTAAAAAAACGAGTTCAATTGTAATGGTTGCTTCCACAGCAGTGGCCATAGTGGATTTGGTACGGGCCTTAGCAGGAATTTATACCTATGCCCTTTACCGTCACACTGTCGATCGCTTGAGCAAACGATTCGATGAATGATCCTGTGTCTCTTCTCCATTATAGCGAGTGAGTCCATGTCGCAGGTTCCAACGTGCAAATCTGCCTGAGTTGAGTTTCCTGATTTTGCAGATATGTCTGATACAACTTCTGTATGTGCGATGAAATCTGCGGTTGTCTTTTTCCGATGTACCCTGTGCGTCGATTTTTCTGCCATCTATTTATAATGATAGAACGGTAGGGATAACCACTATGCTCCATTTGCCACTTCCAATGATTCTCTTCTTCCAATGACATTCGGTCGATAATTTTTTCAATTTTTGGAGTAACTCGAAGATAGAATTTCCCCTTACGGATCGCTTTCCAAATGCTGACTTCATGCATTCTTTTATTGTATCCAAACTGGAAAAATCCTGCATTCATGTAAAGCTGTTCACAAATGGTAATCCACTCAAAGAATGTGGGGGATTCTAAATTGAGGTTTGTTCTAGGGCATGCTTGAGATAATCTCCAACGTATAAAATTTACATCCTCGCCTAATGTGTCGATAGCGGACAAAAAGATTCTCAAGGCATTACCTTGATGCTCAAAAGTCGAACTAGGGCCGATTTCTTCATTCATGATTGCCTCTTTTGCCATATATGAATCCCATATAATAGCCCCACATATGGGCGGTATATCAAAATTTTCTCCACTACGCTTATGTTATGAAAGAATTACCGCGTAGGATTAGAACAACAAGTAAACCGAGAAATCAGGACGAAGAGAAATTTCTTAAGAGTATCGGGCGGAAAATACATAAGGATTTGTACGACCTCGATAAACCTGTTGAATGGCTTGCCTGGGAATCAGGTGTGGCCAGGTCCACTATCCAACGCATTTTTGACGCTGATAGAAACCTAGGGTTACTGACCCTAGACCGAATTGCCAAGGGCCTTGGGTATAAAGGTGTTATTGAGTTTCTTGACACCATTTAACTTACCTTACTCATTCTTATTCAACCATCGGTTATTAAGTCCTTTAGGACTTATGCAAGCATATCCCATTTGTTGGAGAATTTCCATTAAGTCCTAACGGACTTTGCCCCTTTAGAGAATTAACACATTTGAGGTATATGGCCAAGAAAACACGACGAGCACCAGGAGCGCAAAAGGCCAAGGATGAGCGAGTAAAAAGGCTATCCTCGGATGAAAGAAAATTTTTAAAAGAGTTTGGACGCCTTATTCACGATGAGCGCGAGGCCCAAGGCCTAACGCTTTATGCTATCGAAGATAGGGGCTATCCGAGTTGGCAGCACTGGCAAAAGTTAGAAAGTGGCCTTCGCGACCTGCAACTGACAACCCTCTTGAAAATATCTAAGGCCTTAAAAACACATCCAAGCGAAATTTTGAGCAAGCTCAATATAAAGTTTTAGTCATAATAATTTCTTTTCTAAAAAATTTTGGCCAACTGCTGTTTTCAAAGAAGATATCGCTTGTCGCTTTTCCCACCGACACGATGAGCACGGTAATGAAAATAAAAATATTCCTGCAAAAGACGGCCCCTCCAATGCCTAGCACTCGTTTATGTTAACTAGCGAAGATGAGGCAGGGTGATGGATAACTTAATAGTATTCGGTGACATTACGAAATAGAGAAGTTATTTGGCCGACGGCCATCATCGGCCATGCACAAATAGATTTCAAGAAGATATATTTTTACGACGATATGTAAAGTGATGGGAAAGACAAAGTACAGTTTAAAAGATGTCCAAAAAATTGCACATAAGAAGGGAGGAAAATGCCTTTGCTCCACCTATAGCGGAACACAAAAGATGGACTTTCGCTGTAAAGAAGGTCATGTATGGAAAGCAACTTCAGGAAATATCTTCCAAGGGCGCTGGTGTCCTTTTTGCGCAAATCATTTTTCGCACACAATCGAACACGCAAAAATAGTTGCTGAACAAAATAAAGGCAAATGCCTGTCCAAACTCTACAAGAACAGTCGACAGCACTTAAACTGGGAATGTGCGAAAGGACACAAATGGTCAGCATCCTTTGACAATATTAAGGGTAATAAAGGAAAAAATGGAACTTGGTGTCCGAGGTGTCAAGAAATCGAGCTTGGTGTTAAACTTCGGTTATCAATTGATGTGGCCCACTCTCTGGCCAAGAAAAAGGGGGGCCTATGCCTCTCAAGTCAATATAAAAACAATGCAAAGCATTTGCTCTGGCAATGTGAAAAGGGGCACACATGGACAGCATGCCTTGGCAATGTAAAAGGCAGTAAGGGAAAAAGAGGAACATGGTGCCCGATCTGTCGAAATATTAATAATGGTCTTAATCATCGGCTTTCAATAGATGAGGCCCACGTTTGGGCCAAGAAAAATGGTGGCCAGTGTCTCTCACAAAAATATGAAGCAATTGAAAAGAAACTTCTTTGGCGTTGTAAGGATGGTCATGCTTGGTATGCCTCAATGACCTCGATTAAGGGACACCACTGGTGCCCAAAGTGTTCATTAAAAACGAATGGGTCTGGGCGACGTTTGAAAACTCTAAATCAGGTAAAGCAACTTGCGTTACAGAACGATGGTGAATGTGTTTCAAAAAGTTACAATTACACAAACGAGAAACTTATATTTAAGTGTAAGTTCGGACATCAATGGAAGGTGCCACCATCAATTATTCGATCTGGAGCATGGTGTCCTACCTGTCGCCGCTCTAAAATTGACCTTAAGGATTTTATAAATCTGGCGCATACAAAAAATGGCGAATGTCTTTCAGACGAATTAAAATTGTCTCACATTATGAAAGTTGAGTGGCAATGCCATCAAGGTCATATTTGGAAGGCCACCTTCAAACAGGCCAA
Source organism: uncultured Vicingus sp. (assembly GCA_964360245.1). Taxonomy (GTDB): domain Bacteria; phylum Bacteroidota; class Bacteroidia; order Flavobacteriales_E; family Vicingaceae. Next base: position 7,106 of record CAYHWX010000078.1, on the reverse strand, counting down.
AGAAGAATGGTGCCCTGATTGCGCAGTCCTATGCCAAAGGGTGTTGCTGCAAAGGGATGCAGCATAATATCTTTGGCATTTCATGCAAAAGAAGAAATCCTGTGATCTCAGATCAATCTAAAATTTTATAAATTCGATGCAGATTCAATTTTGAGAAAATTGTACATATTCCATATTATATAAAAACAAGCAGTTACAATAAATTCTATTTTTATGCTTGACGACCAAATCTTGGGCCTGCAAGAATCCCGCAATTCTAAAATAACTTTTGCGGAAAAGGCCTATCAATGACGAAGGGTTTTAACTTTTTGATTCTTTTTGTTCTCACTTGGGTTGTCGCTTTAAAATCTGCGTTGGCATCATCAGAAATTTTCCAACTTCACTCGGAAATCAAACGAATTTCTCTTGCGGCCCCCTTGTCATTGGATGATTACAAGTTGGAGCTTTCTTTTGCTCGCATTGACAATTCACCACAAAAGCTAGGCCCAATTCTTGTTGATTTAGTTTTTTATGATGAGCAGGATTCTCCTGTAAAAATCTCAAAATCCCTCTCTGTTCGTGATGATGAATGTTTAAGGGATTTGAGTCAGTTTCAGTGTGTTATGAGACCGATCGCTCTTCCCATGACGCTTGCGCGGACAACCTGCAAATTTAATGTCTTTCTAAAAGGCACCAGAGATGTGGCACTTTCTAATGAACAGTTCATCACATGGGGCAAGTGTGCTCGAATCACAATACCCACCAGCATTAGTCCCGATTTAAGTTGGAATGAGGATTACAAGCTTACCAATCTTCCTTTGGCCAATTCTCCGTATCCCCGAGAGGCAAGTAAGCATCTTGCACTGACACTTAATAATTCAGGTAACGCAAATCCAAAAAGGCCATTTACCCTCTTGGCCATTGGCGAAAATGAAAAGGGCGAGATAATCTGGCAATCCTTTATTGATGTGATGGGCCCACTGTCATCACAGGCATCCCATAATTTTGTTTTTTCAGAGGCCGTCGCCCCTTGGCAGTGGCACCACCTATGCAGTTTGAGGTTGATCGCCGACCCAGAACATAAGATTCAAGAGATTTCAAAACTCAATAATGAGCTTGAACTCAATTTTGGTTTGTGCGAACCACAAGACAATAAGCGTCCAGATTTGGCGTCGTGGTTACAAATCGAAAATGATCTCTTGAACGTGCATATTCAAAATCTCTCACCTGTGGATGTACTTCCTCCTGTAACATTTCAGCTAGAGGTGTTTGATCGTGAAGGACGCATGAGTGACAGTTTTGTCCAAAGTTATGACTCAACCATCTATGGATTTGGCGATGAGGGAATATTTAGTTGGAAGGTAGGCAACCCTCAATCTTGCCGGTTTAAAGTAATGCTCGACCCAAGTGATAGATTAAGAGAGTCAAAACGTTCCAATAATTTTTTTGAATTAAATCTCTGTAAGTAAACGGGAGTCTTTATGCTGTTAAAGTTTGTTTTCCTATGCCTTTTTTTGCTGTCGAGTCAGGCCTTTGCTCAAGTCGGAAGTCCTGTGAGTGTCGATGGGAATACTATCGCGCTGTGGAATTTTGATAACGATACTACGGACACCTTTGACAATGTCATTGATGATGGGCCAAACCCGATTCATGGAACGGCCTATTCCTCACCTTTAGGCCCAATTCCTGGTCTGGATGTCGCCTTTGATGATGGAAGACAATTTTCCGTTGCTTCAAGCTTTATCGACTTTGGCGTTTCGCTTGGAACCAAGCTTGATTTGACGGGAAGCACGGCCTTTACCATCGAGGCCATTATTCAGCGCACTGGAAATGCACCAGGAAACCATACAATTTATGAAAATAGGCAGATTCAATTTCTGGTGATTGATAATCAGTTGGCCGGTTTTGTGGCCCAACCGGGAGGATTTTTAGGGCTTGTTTCCACAACTCTGCTTGAACTCAACACCAACTATCATGCGACTTTGGAACTTAATGGTGGATACCTCTCACTTTTTTTAAATGGGCACTCAGTTGGAAGTGTGCAGATAAATGATCCAGTCGCTTCACCAATCAATCCAACTTACCATGCGTTCATTGGTGGGAGCATCTTAGGCGAGTTTTTTCCTGGGTATATAGATGATGTTCGTCTCTCGGACATCGCTCGAATCGACAATCTTCCTCCCGTTATGACAATGCTCTCACCAACGCCAGGCCAAATCGTGACAGTGGCAAGGCCATTTTTTAACATCGGATTTTCGGATGCTTCCAATATTGATGTGGCCTCAATTCAAGCTTATCTCAATGATGTTTTACAACCTGGAATTTTTAGAAATGCCAGTGGCATTCAAGGGCAGATGGATGACGATCTCGTCTCAGGCAGCATGAACACCATTAAGATTGTCGTCAAAGATGAGTTTGGTAACCGCGCTGAAAAAACATTTAATATCATTCGTGGTGCCATTGGAGGCCGCACGGAATACACGCCCGATGCTGACACATTGGGACTCTGGCACATGAATGAAAATAGTGCCGGTTTTATCAGTGATGCAAGTACACACGCAAACCATGGTTTCAATCCAACCAGTCAGTCAACCGGCACAGTTGTGAGCGAGGGTATCTTTGGAAACGGAAGAGAGTTTAGCTCAAATGGACACTTTGATGTTCCCCCGCTTCGGCTCCCCGGACAGAAATTCACCTTTGAAACCTGGCTTCGCCCGGATAACGATACCACGGGAAGCCTGATCAATACTGATCAAGTCGAGGTTCAGCGCAGGACAACCGGATTCATCCGCATACTGATTAGAACGCGTCTTCAGACTTTTGATTTTGAGACGTTATTAAATGAATTTCCCGCAGGAGAATTTCATCATTTGGCGGTAGTATGGGATGGAACGAAAGTCGCCAGCAATTTAGCGGTTTTCAAAGACGGGGTTTTAATTGAGGCGTTTGATGCTCCTAATAACTGTGATTTCAATCCCGCGCCTAAAGTTGCCACGATCGGAAATGGTTTCACAGGGGCATTGGATGAGATGCGTTTTTCCAGCATTGTTCGTACATCTTTTAATGTTCCAAGTTTAAAAGAAGTGGGAATTTTCTTTTTGGCCTTGCAAAATGGGACATCGGTGAATACCGATCATCCTCAGGTAAACGTTAATATTAATTCATTAATAGGCGTGAATGCGCAAAATATTGCAATTTACTTAAATGGCACCAATCAGACTTCAAGTGCAGGGCTCACGATCACCGCAACCAACATTAGTGGGATGATGAATGATGGCCTTACACCGGGACTCAATGAAGTTGAAGTACAATTCACCGACAACGATGGTAATCAAAAAAGGAAAAAGCAGTATTTCTTTTATGTTGTCGATGGCGGTGGGGCCGCCTATACCGCCGATGCTGACACCGCCACTCTTCTGCATTTTGAAAGTCCAAATGCTGTCGATATAGAAGACAACTCAAGTGGAAACTACGCGTTTCTTTCTGCATCACCCACAGTCATTCAGGCGATTCCTGGAGTGATTGGATATGCACGACGTGGTTCCCAAATTCATAGCGATGGGCAGATCGTAAATCTAGGTACTCGCTCGCATACGCTTGAAGGATTTTTTAAGCGCAGGCAAGACCAAGTACCTTCTTCAAATGATTGGCAAATTATGCGGGTGTCACGCTCTGGTTTTAGTAATGCCTTGACGCTTAATCCTACCACGGGAAAAATCGGCATCGTCTTTTCAACATCGTCATCTTATATGGATGAGGATGTGATTGGGGCCGTTCCTGTTGACGATAATTACCATCATATTGCCATGGTTTTTGATGATTCAAGAGAGTTTGCACAGTATCTCATAATCGTCGATGGGCAAGTAAAGTTTGCAAAAGACTATGACTGCCACTGCAATTTTAATGGGCCTATGCAGGTGTTCCTTGATGAAAGTGCCCAGTTTGAGGTGGATGAGGTACGAGTTTCCAAGACGGCCCGCTATTCGTTTAATTTTCAAACGGGCACTCGTCCCATTATTGCAAGCTTTTCTCCCGCCATTGAGAGCACAGTGCATACACTCACGCCTGCGGTAACTTATAGTTTCACTGATCCAAATGGAATTTCACCTACGGAGACGTATTTAAAAATAAACGGCGTCTTGCAATCGGCACTCAACCTTGATGTCACGGGATTCAATGGCACGCTGTCCGGTACGGCATCGAACATGGTGCTTGGAGCGAATGACTTTGAGTTGCATGTAAAAAATGCACTTGGGTTTGAGGAAGTGCGACGATTCTTTGTCTTTGCCATTTTGTCGGGCGGTGCCGTAGCTTACACGCCTGATGCAAATACAACCGCTCTCTACCATATGGATGAGACGAGCGGTGACCTTCTCTCCGATGATTCCGGCCAAAACAATGACATTACTCTCAGTGGTGGTTTTAACTTGAATGCCACAGGAGTCTTTTCCTCGTCAGGCCTTGCTGTGACACAAGCGCAACCTTTGATTACTATTCCTGAACTTGTCGGATTATCGAATTATACCATGGAAGGGTTTTTGAAATTTTCAAACGATACTGCCGCGATGTTAGTGATGGAAGTAGGATACCTTTCCCTCTCTCGCAATTACTTTGTATCTGAGAAAATGATTGTCAGATTGCCTACATCTGAGATGTCAATTCAAGTCCTAAACCCAATTCATGATACTTTATTTCATCATGTTGCCGTGATTGTGGATTCCTCTTCACTAAGACGAAACATACTTCTCGTCATTGATGGTGAAGTTGTTGGTTCAGGCAAGGTACCGACATCAGCGCTTTCAATCCTCGCAGATTCACTAGAACTGGTGAGCTATACGGGAGGCCAGACGTTGACCATGGATGAATTTCGATTTTCCAAAGTTCCGCGCTATACCTTGAACTACACACAAGCAAAAAGAAAGCAACATGAACTACTGGGGGCTAAATAATGGAAACGATTTATTTGATTTTCGCACTGATGATTTCGTTGAGTGTCCACGCAGAAACCCCACTCTTAAAGTACAAACTGTCCCCTGCAAAACCTGCACTCGGACAAAAGGCCAAACTTTTTGTCACCTTGGAAACCAACTTCGAGGGCGATAGCACCGTTTCACCCGTTTTGGTGAGCAAACTAGACGGAGTAGATGTCGTGAATATCAGTCCCTTTAGTGGCACTTGGACGATTAATATTCCCGCCTACAGCTCTCCTTACACGCATTCCTTGAGCTTTGATCTCTTTTTAGAGGACAAAGAAAGGGCCGAGACACTTAGAAGTTCTATCACACAGCTTACCTCTGAGATTATGGCGCTCAATGATGCCATCGCCTTTGAACAAGACCCAGACCGTCTGGCTGAATTAACCGTAGAGCGAGATACCAAAGTTAGCGAGAAGGCCACTTTTGAGGCGGAACTTCTTACGGTCAAGACAAAGATTCGCACAGAGAATTTTAATTTTGCCGTCACAAGCAACTTATCCCTTGATTCTCTTTATAGAAATATTGTGAAGGCAGAAGGGCGTAATCTTCTCATTCAAAACAATGACTCAGGCTGGGACTATTTTGTATCCCCAGATCAGCTTCGTGATCGCACCGAAGCAAGCTACGCCAATCAGTTTGGACTTCACGCGGAGTCGATGCTTGATGCTTATTTTGTCACTAATAATGCCCAAGATTTGCAGGCGGCGGATAAGACTGCCACAAAACTTTTTAACGACCCTGTGAATATTAAGGTGGATGCCCGCGCCGCCCGTTGCACCAGAGGATATTCAACCGATCATGAATTCTTGCATTACGCAGGCGCAGTTCTGTTTCCTGCCTATCACGCCAAGGGACTCCTCCATTTTCAAACTGAGAAAAACTGTTTTTCCGCTCTTGCTTTTTTAAACACCACCAATCAAAACGACCCGGCGATTGATACCATTTCACAAACTGATTTGGATAATATGACCAATGCTCAGAGAGTGGCGGCGTTTACCGCGCGACTAATTTCTGCTGGAAGAAATGCCGGACTTCGCGCCTATGATTGGAACCAGCGTCTTAGAGTCGCCTTGATTTTTAACGACAGTGCCTACGCTCGTGCCATTGCAGACCGCCTGGCCCTTGATGCAAGTGCAATAGCAATCAATGCCGATTACTATCTCTTAGGCCTTGCCAATACCATTTCGTCTCTGGTGCCGTTTGCAAGCGAGGAACCTTCTTTCCAAACGATTATCAATGATATGAAGGCCAAACTCTTTGCCCAACAAAAAGCGGAAGGACGCTTTTTAGTTGAGGCGACTGAAGGGACAGAGGCCGGAATCGTCCAAGATCAAGCTTTCATCTTAAAGTCTCTACTTGATTTAGGTGAAGCGATCAGAATTAAACAACTCGTTGATTATCTTCTTTCGGCCCAGCTTTCAAACGGTGCTTATCACTGGTTTTGGGAGCTTTCCGATGATTCTGAGTTTGTGGAAGGGGATTCGGAACTTTTAACCAGTCTGGCCCAAGTGTATGCGGGCAACAGTAATTTAAACAACTTTGCTCCTCGTCCTGTAAATTATGTTGAAAAACGAGACGGCCACCGTTGGACGGCCCGCCCTGCTCAGATGTTTCAATAAATGTGTAAGAGGTTTATTCTATGAAAAAGATATATTTAAGTGCAGTTTTTCTTCTCTTGGCCTCTTTAAATCTCTCCTTCGCCCAAAACGGCCCTCGTGTTGTTGAGCTTGAATCCAGTAAGGCGAGCTACAATGTTGGAGAGAAGGCCGTTTTGTTAGCGCATGTGAGAATTCTACCCGATAATCCAAACTTTGAAATTTTCTTAGAGGCCAAATTTAACAACCAGGCCATTTTGATTACAAAACTTACCGATAAAGAAAGTGCCTCGGTCACACCAACGCTTACAACTCCTGGCAATTTTTCTTGGGAAGTTAAGGCCTATACCCAAGATAAACGCCGCGCTCACGAGCTGGAAGGCGGAATTGCCTATCACGAGGCGACGATTAGACAGGCACAAAATGATCTTTTAATCGTGACCGATCCAGATCAGAGGGCGCTTCTTTTAGAGGCCATAGCCGAAAGCACCGATTTCTTAAGTGCCGAATTTCCTGAAAGGGTACCGGCCAATTTCCTCAATGGGTACCACCTGAT
>CAYHWX010000077.1:0-17828 GCA_964360245.1 uncultured Vicingus sp. | reverse complement strand
GTAAACAATAATTATTTGATATTAACATATCAGATTTGCATTTATGGACTGAGAATCCAAGAGACCCAATTGAAGTTGAAGCTACTGATTTTGAAATTATTAATCGAGCTATTAAGAACGATGGTAATAAGTGGAATTTACAAAAATTAATAAATGAAATGGGAAACCATTACGATTTAAGTGAGTTACCTACTGTCGTCAAAAAAGATAATAAATATATTGTTTACGATGGTAATCGAAGAATTGCAGTTTTAAAATACCTACAAAATAATGAATTATATGCTCAACTAAGTGGAGGGCTTTACTTTAATGAAGAGCCTGAAGAATTGAGAGGTTTAAATACTATTCCTTGTAATGTTTGTGATATTAAAACAGCTTTAATAAATATTGAAAGAAAACATACAAATAATGGTGATTGGGGAAGATTAGAACGAGATTATTTTATTTTAAAACATTTAAACAAAGAAAAAAGTCATTTTATTAGGCTAGATGAACAAACCAACATTATATCAGATAATCCAAAGATGAATCAACGCTTTGTAAAGGATGAAATGTTGACAAAAGAGAATTTGGCCCAAATTGGATTTGATTATAACGAAGAAAATGGATTTGTATCAAATTATTCAACAGAGAATGCACAAAAAGTATTAGAAGCAATTGTTTCATTAGTGGAAAATAAAATTGTAAGTACACGAAAAAACAGAAAGCAATTACTTAAGCCACTATTGGAGCAGAATCCTGAGCTTAAAAATGTAATCAAGAAATATAACCCTAAATCTAAAACAGCAATTCTTAGTTATTATCAACCAAAAGAGAACAAACAAAAAAAAGGTTCAGGTTCAAGGAAGACACCAAAGACGAAAGAAATAGATACACTTTTCGGTAAAACTTTAGTATTAAAAGCTGGTAAAGTAAATGACCTTTATCGAGCAATTTTAAATATCTATGAAAAAAATGAGACAGATGCAACAGTTCTTCCGATTATCGGAATGTCGATGAGATTGATTACAGAAGTTGCAGCAAGAGTATATTTTGATGAAAACGACCCTGAGATAGCAAAAAAAGACCAATTATATAATGATTTTTTGAAGTTGGCGAAAAAAGAAATGACCATTACTCAAAGTTCAAAGAATTACATTTCATTAACTAAGGATTGGTTAGACAGCACGAATAATTTAGAAGCTATACTTGCAAAATTTGCACATGGAAATATTTTAGTTTCAAAAGATGGTATATTGAAAAGTTCTATTATTATTGGTGAAATTTTAGAGCATTATTTTAAAAAATAGACTATGTTTTATTCACCATTAAGATACCCTGGAGGGAAAAACAAGCTTTCTGCATTTATAGCTAAGATTTGTATAGATAATAATATTAATGGGCATTATGTTGAACCTTATGCTGGCGGTTCAGCCGTTGCATTATTTCTGCTCTTTGAAGGGTATATAAGTAGAATTACTATTAATGATAAAGATAGGTCAATTTATGCTTTTTGGCATACGGTACTCAACAATACTTCTAAACTATGTGAACTCATTGAAAATACCGAGATTACAGTTGAAGAATGGAAAAAACAAAAAGAGATACAGAAAAATAAAAATAATGTTGGCTTGTTTGAATTAGGGTTTTCCACTTTATTTTTAAATAGAACAAATCGTTCAGGAATTATTAATGCTGGAATGATGGGAGGTATCAATCAAGATGGTAATTTTCTTATGGATTGTCGTTTTAATAAATCAGAAATCATTGCTAGGATAAAAAAAATAGCATCACGAAAAAAAGATATAAGACTCTATAAGAAGGACGCAATTAAACTAATAGACAAAATACAGAAAGAAGCAAAGGATGAAAATATTATTTTTTATTTTGACCCTCCATATTATTTGAAGGCAAGCACTCTTTACATGAATCATTACCAAAAAAAGAATCATAAGATAGTTAGTGATAAAATAAAAGCTATTGAAAAGATAAAATGGATAGTGTCATACGACAATGTTCCTGAAATTCAAGAACTATATTCTGATTGTAGGAAAAAGGAATTTTCATTTAAACATACTGTATATAAAATTAGAGAAGGAAAAGAAATTTTGTTTTTCAGCAACAATATTAACCAACCAAAAATCAAAAATTGGAACCCTTTATACTTTAGAGTAAATAATAAGTCAATCACTTCTCGGTTAGTATACAGAGAAAAATAAAGCTTACCACCAGACCATCTTCCTTATTTTGACAATATGGTAGCCAAAATCAATAAAAGTCCCGTAGAATGAGGCTTTATAACCAGTAAGAGCCGTTAACAATCCGTTAATATCTCTTACCTCAACAAACCCATTATTAAAACCTTTCCTCTTATCCTTGCAGGAAATATTTACATTATGAAAACAGAACAATTGCAACAATTACTTGACAGCACAACCGTTTTAGCAGAATCGAACTCCAAGTTGGTTGATAATAACTGCGAAACTATCAAATTGGTAAAAGAATCCATCAACAAAAATGATGAGCTTATGAAAATCGCCATTCAGATTTATCAAGCTCTTTGTGGCAAGATAAACAAAACAGCTATTGAAATAAGCTGGTGCAATGCTCTTCAAGAAATTTTTAAAACAAAAGATTAACAAGACGGAAGCTCAAATAAGGTTTAAAAAACATAGCCTATTTATTATAAAAAATGATAATAAAATGGTAAAGCAAATTACATCAACAGAGCAGTTTCCAGTAACTCCAACCTCAGCAAAAATAGTTGGTAAAAGAGACAATAAAACATCAATACTCCTTCGTATAGATAGAGTTGAAGAATATGTTTCAGATGGCTCTTATAAAAGCTTACTTAGAGTGTTAATTAATAATCCTGAGCAAATGGTTATTGATTCATTTTTATTTGATGTAGAACGAGGTTTTTTGCTTGAGAAAAACTACATAGTAACCAACGAGGATTCTATGAATTTACTCACCTTGTATATGATGGCAATCCAAGACCACTATGACTTTAATAAATTTGTGATTGAGGTTGTCAAGAAGATTATAGATGATTTTGGTTTTGATGATGTTAGGATGATTGGAAATAAAATTACATCTCTGTAAATTTTCCCCACCACTTATTCAAATAAGCTCTATTGTCTTTTTCTGTAATAGAATTTGCAGAAATAACACCCCATCTTCCTTCAAGGTCTAACAACACATCCATAAAATACTTCTTAACCCAAAGGAATTTATCATATTGCTTTGAATCTGAATATAGATTCTTTTTTATTTTATTATACGTGAGATGAAGATTCTTTTTTTCAATGGAATCAATTATAATTCTATGAGCATAGGACACATAAAAATTATCCTCTTCAGTAAATTTATGCCAATTATGTACAAGTTTTAATTTATCATTTCTAAAATTATTATTGTCAGGATTTACAAAATCAAAAAATTCTTTTCTGTTATCAGCAATTTTTGGAATTATAGATGTGTCAATAATTACTCTTGGAAATTTAGCTGTAGATTCAAGTAAATAGGCATTAACTAATCCTTTACCAACAATAAGATTAGATTCTTGGTCAAAATAAACTTCACCATAACTTATTGCTCCTCTAATCCAAATATCCTGCTTTACAAGTTCAGATTGAATTGTTTGCACAGCTCGTAATAGAGTTTTAAAATCCTCTTTTGAATCTGGAGAAATTAAAATAGTAGAATCACTTACTAAGAGTGATTCAATATTTTTTTTATCGTTCCTTATTAATTCTAATGTCTCTCTTATTGTATTAAAGTAAGTCTCTAAAGTATTTGTATTTCTTCTATTTACAAGCTCTTTAAATCCAAGTACATCTATGAAAGCAACATATTTGTTTTGTAATTTATCTTGAAGATTCATATTCAATTAATTATCTTCAAATATAATTATGTTTAACGAAACAAAAAAGGAGCCGATTAAAGCTCCTTTTGTTTTTTAGTATTCGCTTTTCAGCATCAGCACACCATTACAAAGCCAATACGTGATTGAACTAAGGCAGAAATCTGAGAATGGTATTTTTTGGTAAACAAGTCTATTGCTATTACCATCCGAACATTCCAAGAAAAACTCACAATCATTCTTTCTTTGCAGGGTCCAAACTTGCATACCAGTATAGCTTCTAAGTTTTCCTTGATAACTCGCAATACAATCTATCAACCAGTATGCCCCTGTTTCAGATACGTATTTTACACCATCACTAAGCAATAATTTGCCACCTCCAAACATTCTATATTCATAGTAATTTTCTGTTCCAGTAAAATGAGGAAGAGCATTTAATAACTCTTGTCTCTTGTTTTGTTCATTTGTTCTAACTTCCATGTTTTCAATGTTTTAATTATAATCAAATTTACAAGGAATAAACGGAAAAAGCCAGTAAACACGGTGTTTTCCGCATGAAAAAGAGAAAAAGTTATTAACGGTTTTCTTTTGGAATATGGCTTAAAATGTGAGCAATCACATCACAAGTGAAAGAGTTGCCTAAACACTTGTAACGCTGGCTTTTACTGATGCAAGCCGTGTAATCCTTCGGTAAAGTTTGTAGAGCTTCCAATTCATGCACCGATAAGTGCCTAAAGACTCCGTTTTTGCTGTATTTTTTGTTTGGAGTAAGAACAGAAGATAACCGCTGCATGTTATAGAACCGAGCAATCTTGGTCTCTTTGTCTAGTTTGGCAAAATATTGTTCACGAAAAGCCACCTGACCAGTTGCTTTGTTGAGGTAACGAGTTAAACCACCAAGAGTTTCAGGTAATTGGTTGGTTAAAATGGTATGAGCTTTGGTTCGGTCTGCAAATCCATCCATCAATATATCTTGAAGTAAAATTCCTTTGTCTTTCGGTTGGGTAATTTTAAGGTTTGACCAATAAAGTCTCTTTCTACATTGAGCAGAAACAGTCGAGCTGTTAATCATAATAGGTTCAACACCAAGAAGTCCAGAAATGACATCACGCTCTTTAATAGGCATAGAAGCCACATTTTCCAGTACAAAATACTTTGGCTTAACTTCCTTCAAGATTCTTAGATACTCATAGAACAAACCAGAGCGTTCCCCTTCAAGTCCAGCCCCTTTACCAAGAGAAGATAAATCTTGACAAGGACTTCCTCCAATGAGAAGGTCAATCGGTTCAAGTCCTTCAGCTCTGATGTTTTTTACATCACCGAGCTGAATAATTTCAGGGTGATTTAATACCGCCACAGTTCGGGCATAAATATCAATTTCTGAGGCATAATATTTATTTACTGAAATTCCAGCCCTATCAAGAGCCAGACGAGTAACGGCTATGCCGTCAAATAGAGAAAGTACGTTCATTCTTTCTCTATAAATACAATCAAAAACTAGAAAATCGCTGCGGGAAATTAAAAAGTTTGTTATCTGGGAAGCTCTGAGTTAAAGAAAATAGTCGGCAAATTAATCTTTAAGTGCCATTACCTTGAAGAGAATATCTTATTGCCTAAAAATGCCTAAAAACATTGGTTTGCTTTATTGATAACCTTGAAGTACACATCTTCAGTATATATCAACAGAGTTGGATAATATCAGAAAAGAACCAATAATTGATATTAAATATATGAATTCCATGTAGTTGATGTTGTGGAATTAAGCTTTTTCCCACATAACCAAAAATCAGTTAACGGGTAAGAAAAAATCGTTTAAGACCTCACAACGAGAGGGGTAAGAATAAGTATTTTCGGCTTATAATCGGAACGAAGATTTTGAAGTCGATTTTCAATATTTTATCAAACTGAAAACAAGACCTCAACAATAGCCTTATCTCCATCTTTGTTGTAATCTGGATTGTTATAATAGAACCTTTGATTAAGTACCTTGATTTTACTCATTTTATTGTATTTAAAGAGCTTAAATTCTTTAAAACGCTCATAGGCTCGGACAAGAACTTCTCCTGAAACTCCAATGCCAATAACATAAATTTCTACGGTTCTTTTTTTGCCTGAGTAGATAAACTCAATAAGTTGTTTGCCCTTGAGAGCTTCTATTAAATTATTCATTACATTTATTCATTAATTATTTTATAATAAATATGGTATTATTTAATTGTTGCATTAGTTATGATGCATTAAACATGGAAACAGGTTCCTCTTGGTTTAAACCTGAAGTGATAGTGCCAACTGTCATTGCAATATTGACTTTTATTGGAGGTTATTTATTATCTAGGTATTCTGATAAGAAAAAAGAGAAATCCAGATTAGAGACAATACAAAGTTTTGTTTTTGAATCAATAGATGTCCTTAAGTCAAAGATTAAAAAGCAGGTCGAATTCTTTAAAGAGTTCAGTGAAAATATTCACATCCTTGATAAAGAATTGCCAGATATGAAAAGAGTTAACTTAAACCTACATAGTTTGGAAACTATTTCAGATGTAGATTATTACAAAACATTTGTTTTGAATAAAGAAGCACAAGATGACCAAGTTAAGAAAAACAGCACCGCATTATTTAACTTAATTGGGTCCATTAATTATTTAATTTTATCTAATACGAATTCCAATGACCAGCAAGATATTTACATCAATTGTCAGAAGGAAAATGCAGATTCATTACAGAATGTATTCAATGAATATTTAAAGCTACGTGCCTTTATAATAAGTTCCAGAGGTGGAATGACTGAATTTAAAACTGCGTTATACAAGGAAGTTGATAGAGCAGCTTTAGAACAAGAGGGATTAGGAAGAACTGCTGATAATATTGACTGGAATATTTTTATAGAATCTGCAAAAAGGATTATAGAAATTTGTTCGTACTATTCTGCTGTACATAGATTAGAAGAAGCAATTGAATTAATGGAAGTTACTCATAGATTACTATCTCTTCATAAAAGGATGGTTGATACAAATATAATCTTTTCAAAAAATTTTTTTGAAATTGCTCAAAGTTTTGAAGATGGATTTAAAGATTTAGTGGAAGCAAAAGAAGTTCTGAGCAACTGCAAATTCAAAAGAACATTCGAGATAAATCAATAGTAATTTTTTGTAGGTTTCCTCTAAGTAATCCTAGAACTCATCCAGACATTTTTTTCTCTATGCAGTAAGCGAAAGCTCTTGTTTCGTGGAATAGTCATACAGAAATGGAATATTAAGTTGACCAGTTGTAACATCAGGAATCAGTCGAACAGTATTAAGCTTCTCAGGTGTTAAATCTTCTACCTTGAATGTTGGAATTTCACCAAAATACTGAATGAACACATATTCCATTACTTTAATTACAACTTGCTGGTGTTGTCTGTGAACAATTACAGAATCATGAACTGTGTATAAGTCAATCCCCATCTCACACAACCTTCTGGCAATTGTTTCAATAAAGATGTCGCTCTCAAGATTCTGCATCGCAATTGATAGAGCAGCATATTCTTTAACCTTGAGTTGTTTAATTAAATAATAGATAGATGGGAACTCAGCTTTAAATATCTCTTTGGCCTCTTTATACTTTTCTGAATAGTTGGAAGAGTAAAAAGCAGCCAAGAACAACTCTTTTGCTTCATCTCTGGTTATATCAAAATTGCTGGTAAAAAGGTCATATATCTTTCCAGAGCAAGTCCATTCATTATAGCGAATCACTTCTGTCATGTCTAAGCGTGGGGGATTAATTAACTGTCTGAGTAGCTTGTCAACAAAGGGATTCAAGAGGTTTATTGGAGCATCTACATCTATATAAGAAAGGTTTAATTTATCCATTAAAATAATAAGCAGATGATTAAACATATATGGTTGAGAATTAGCTAGGTCTATCTGTATAAAATCCCCTATTATGAAATTACGAAGTTCTCTTTTCATGTTGGTTAGATTTGTATCCACTCTAAAGTTGGTGTGATTCTGATTAAAGAAAAGTGATTTGCTTTTGTTCTTCATTGCTTGAACAGATAAAAACCGAACATTGTATTGGTTAAAGTTTATTTTTCCATTTTCTACTTGCCATTCTAAGAAGTCTAAAGCTCCTTGGTGGTCAAATTCTATCTCTCTAAAAAACTGTTTCATCTGTTTAATGTGCTGTGGCATCTTTTTATGAGAACCTTGCTTGTTTCTCTTTCTTGTAATTGCTTTCCAGATTAGTTTGTCGGGTTGAATTTGTACTTCAGTTAGGTGGCTCTCATAAAGAAGATTAAGCTTGTAGCCAAGGCAGATATGATTTTCTTCACTAAAAAAGCCATCACATTCAATTAAGTCAGCATCAATAAGTAATCTTATGTAAGAGGCGTAGTTATTAGGGATGTGTGCTTTAAAATAATTTGTTGCAATAGGAATGAAACCACCTTTCTTCATCTTAAGGTCCTTATTGTATAGCGGGAGCCTGTAGAATAGGTCCAGCAGGAACCACAATGTCTCTACTTCAAAAGAAGGAAATGTTGGAGGATTGATTTTTAAGTATTCATTGAGTTGACTAAGAGCTACTCTGGATACATATCTTTTAATAGGCTGCTTAGGTCTGCCATTTTTAGCAGAAGTTTTTTTTGTTTTCATTACACCACTTTTATTATAAAAAAAGGCAAAATGCGTTGGGGTGGTGCGTCCCGCTGCATAATGCCTTAATCATCAATTTTTAAATCTTGAATTATCTTATATCATATACACCACGTCCTTAGACAACTATAAATAGTTGCTAAAAACAATTATTCGCATCAAAATCACAGAAAAATGGAGGCTGATAGCTTCTTTAAGCTGGTATTTTTACACTAATATTTAATTATAAGAAATAGCAACATTAAAATCAAGGAGGAGAAACAAAATACTATATAAATTCCTACAACTGATGAAGTTATAATTCTTACTTTTATATCAAATAAAAACAAAATTTATGACAGTTAAAACAACCTTTGCAGTATCAGCATTTATAGATTTATTAGGATTCTCGAATCACTTAATGATGGCAAATTATGATACCAGAACTTCAATAGGAGAATTAGCTGTGAAGAGGCTCCAGAATTTGGTCGGATTTTTAAAAGAGATAGATGAAGAAGAAAAGAAGTACCCTCAATGCTATCCAACTGTAAAGATAAATCGGTCAAGATTTAATGATGCAATTTATTTAACAATGGAATTAAGCGAAGTAATCAATACTACAGTCGGTGAACATGAATGGAAAGGATGGAGTGCTCCAGATATTAATAAGTTTATGGAGACAAATAATATTTCAAAAGAAGAGTTTAGTGAAGCTGGAACAAAGGAGCTTGCCATACAAAGTGAAAATGTTGCAAAGTTCCTTGGGCTTGTTGCTCGACTACATATAAGTATTAACAGAAAAGAATTAAATGACCATTTCCCTGGTGCAAAAACTGTAGTTTCAACTGGCTTAAAACTTAGTGATGATAAAAACCCATTAGATGCTTTTTCTGCTAATTTTTCTCTGTCAAATGCCTATCTTGTAGGTGAAAAAGGTTCTGGAAGTGGATTTGGTGGAAATAAATTTTATGTTGAAGACAATTTAGCACGTATAGTATGTTTAGATGATAAATACCTTAGCCTAATGCGTCAATCGAATTTTGTATATAACTTAGTAACAAAAGACCCATACTCAGGAAATCCATTAGAAATTATATCTCAATCAACAGACTTTCAAATAGCTCGTAAGATTGAAGTAGATTTATTTGGTAAAAAGTACCAGTATAGAGAACTAAACGTTAATCCGATGTCTTGGGTTCAATCTAAAATTTATGTTGATGAAATCTTGGGAGTAGAAAATATAACTGATGATAATCTCAAAACAATATATAAACAATTCGATAATGAAGCTCCATCAATTGATAATATTAAAGGAAATAGAATAAATGAATGTCCTTTCATTTTTATTGGAGTAATTATTGGTCCTGATGCCTTTAGATTCTAAAACACACTATTAAAAACTTTGAAAAAAAGAGAGTTTTTGGAAAACTACTGAAAAAATAAGGTGAAAATCCATTGCTCTAAAAGTCAACAAAATCAATAGTCTATAAAAATAGACACTCCAATTTGAAACATTTTTTCATAATACTCGTATATACAAACGAGAGCGATAGGAAGTGTCTTTTTTAAAGATGCCCCCTTTCAAGAGATGAAAAGATAAGAAACTCGTACAACTTCTTATACGCCCATTTCAATATAGGGTTACATTAACTCCCAATAATTTCAGATTGCAAGCTGATAAAATAGGCTAAAAGCCTTAATGGGAAAGTTATGTCTGTACGTTAAGCCCACTCGCTTTTATTAAATAATTAATTCTTAGCTGATTAAGTCATTTTTTCAGGTGGGAAAAGTATGTAAAATTTTAAATAAAAAACAATGACTGAAAAAGATATTGAAAAAAGAGAAACAATGATTTGGGAAGGGCAACATGATTTCCATGAATTCATAATAATTGCCAATACCCTGGAATACAAACACATTGTACAATGCTTTCCTACAGAAGAAGGACAAAAAGAAAACTTAGGAGCAGCATGCCGAGATGAAGATGAAACCTATAAAACAATAAAGATGTTTTCAGATGCAGGTTATTCAAGTAGAACATATAATATGAAAGATATTCAATAGAATTATTAGATAAAAATGAATGAGAATTCAATAAGGATGGGTTGTTCCGTTAATAACTTGTGCGGAAAAATATGTTTTTTCTCTGGCACGGGAACCTTATTAATACCACATTTGTTTTATCCTTCAAACCATGATTGTCGGGATGTGGATTGATATAAAAACTAATTAAACACTAAAAAATGGAAAATATGAAAAAATTTGTTGCTTATTACAGGACTTCAACGAATAGACAAAATTTAGGAATTGAAGCACAAAGAACAATGGTTCAAAATTACCTGAAGAGTATTAATGGAATTATAATTAATGAGGTAGTAGAAAAAGAAAGTGGAAAGAACGATAGTCGAGAAGGATTAGAGTTAGCAATTCAAATGTGTGAAAAAACAGAAAGCACTTTGATAATTGCAAAATTGGATAGGTTAAGCCGTTCAGTAAGCTTCTTATTTCAACTCCGAGACCGAGTAGCAAAAAACAATATAGAGATTAAAGCTTTGGATATGCCAAGCTTTAACACGATGTCTTTGGGGATATGGGCTACAATGGCACAAGCTGAAAGGGAAAATATTGCCTCTCGAACAAAATTAGCTCTAGCAGAACTAAAGAGAGCTGGTGTCGTGCTTGGAAAACCAGAGAACTTTAAGCCCGAACATAGAATTATGGGAGCAAAAGCCATGAGAAAAAAAGCTTTGAAGAATAAAGCCAATATACAAGCAACAGCTTTGATTGTTCAATACAGAGAGAAAGACTTGAGTTATGATAAAATTGTTGAATTATTAACCATTCACAATTTTAGAACAGTCAACAATAAGCAATTTACTTCAACAGGAGTGATGCGACTATACAAACGCTACTTAGAAACTTTACCGATGTCAATAGCCGCCTAATTTTAAATTTAGAAAAGATGAAAAGACCAGATACATAACCGATATAAAAGAAAAAAGGATTCTGCGACAACAGAACCCTTCAATTTCATCTTATTACCTAATCCTCAAATTAAATAACAACATGAACAAAGATACTAAAATATCGTTGAATAACATCGCTACGGCTGTTTTTAACGAAAAAAAACACATAAAAACTGCAATCGCAGGAAACACGGGGGAATCAAGCAAAAAAGAATTGCTGGAAAAACTCTTTCGGTCCTTCCAAACAGGAATAACCTTCAAAAAAGCATCCATTCCCAGGGATTATTTACAAGACAGAGGGCTGGATTACCATGAATTGCAAATCGGTTTCAATTCAGGACAATTTCATCATCGAAAAGAAGATGATTTCAAAGAAGCCTACGTAAAAATCGGAGTACTTCAGAAAAGCAATGCTCCTGTAAACTCACCAGAAAGAACAGCCTACACCTGCTTTGGAAATTACAGCATCGTATTTCCACTAAAAGACGAGAAAGGCGACATTGTGAACCTCTTTGCCATTCGCATAAAAACCAAGACCCAAAAAGCAGAATACCTGAACGAAGAAGGCATCTATCCAAGCTATCCAAAACCAATGACCAAAAGACTTTTCATTGCTCCAACAGTAATAGACACCGCCAGCCTATTGCAATCCAAAGTTTTAGAAAACAGAGATTCCGTAATAGCATTACATGATGGCGAATTAAAACCCCATCAACTAAAAGCCATCCAACAACTAACCGAATTGCAAGAAATCATTTTAATTAATGACCATGACCAAAAAGATGAGTTAGCAAAACAATTCCCAAAAGTGGGATTGTCAATACTTCCATTGCCAGAGAACCATTCCATTAATGATATGCTTATTAACTATGGAAGTGATGGAATATTAGATTGGATGAAAGAAAACATCAAAGCCAAGCAAGTGATAAAGCCACAACTTCGGGTAATAGATGAAACCGAGTTTCACTTTACAGGAGAAGAACTAACTTATCGAATTACAGGAGCCATTCCAAGCAATAGCACTTTGTTAGAAATGCAGTTTGAAATCAGACCAATTCACAATGTAAAAAATGTATTGCACTCCAAAATTGATTTATTAGACACCAAAAAAGTAGAAGAAATCCTTTTCCAGTTTACCGAAAAAGATAACAACAACTACGCTCAGGCAGTTCAAGAAATGACCATCATTACCGATGAATTGATAAAACTTCGTAGAGAATCAAACAATAAAGAACAAGTACCAGTAGGCATCAATACCAAACTCAAAAGACAAGCCGAACAAATCTTGAATAAAGAAAATCTGTTTGAGCAATTGGATGAATTGATTGAAGCCTCAGGAATAATCGGAGAAGAAAAAACAAGACTGATGTTGTTTGTTCTAGCAAGCTCTTATAAAACCAAGTACAACTTGCACACGGTTATTCATTCCACTGATAAACAAGCAGGAGCCGAATTAGTTAGTAAAATAGCAGGATTAATTCCAGAGTTGGAAGTTTATCGAATTGGAGAGACCTCTTCACGGTCCTTTAGATATTATGCCGATATTATGATTAATAAGAAGCTCTTGATTATCGAAGACTATGACGGAGTAATGAGCAACAATTCCATTAACGACTTAAAGAAACTTCAAGCCAAAAACCTTATCAGTAGTGATGCTCCGAAAAAGAACGAAGAAGGCAATTTGATTACAACTAACAAAACAGTAGAAAGTCATTCAGCATCAATTGGAGCCACCAGCAAAAGCAAAAAGCACTTTGCCTCAGAGCCAAAAACAGTAGTAGTAGGAATGGACACCTCCGAAAAACAATTGCAACGATTACTTGAGCAAGATTGCTTAAAAATAGCTGGTCTGATAGATGAGAGGAAACAAGCAGAAGCTAGACAATTGTTGAGGTACATTGTCGAAAATGTACACGCTCAAGAAGTGGTTAACCCCTTTGCACCAAAACTGATGCTTCCAGCAAATATTCAAGGAGCCAGAATATTGACCATTCAGTTACTGAACTTCATTGCACTCATTACACTATTTAAACAACGTCAACGCAAGATGGACCAGCAAGGACGGATGATAACTGAGAAGCAAGATGTTGAATTAGGTGTGAAGCTTTTTCTTGATGCCATTATTGTTGGAGTAGATGAACTGGACACCTCCACCAGAGCATTTTTTGAGAAGCTGAAAGCTCATATTGAACATGAAACTAAAGGAGATGAAAGTAAGAAAAAAACGATAACGATAAGTTCGCTTGACATTAGAGAAAAATTCAATCTGCCAAAAACCACCGTTAATAGGCACTTAAAAACCTTGTTGGAATTTGAGTACATCAAAAAAGAAGGCTATAAAAACACAGGCTACACCTATAAAGTGGTGAACTGGAATGACCAAAATAAAGTAATAGAAACCATTAAAAATAAGCTTGGCGAACAAGCGTAAACCAAACCGTTTGGGTCGCCAGAAAGCTTATGAATAGTAAGAAAAGAGCTTGGCGACCCAACAATTAAAAACACAAGACCAATGAATTTAAAAACATCGTATTACCAAAACATCCTGAAGGAATTTGACACTCACATTATGGCAACCAAGTCTATCAAGACTGGCAACCACTACACTGGTCAAGCAAATAACTTCTTGCAATTTTTAGAAGAGAAAAAGCAACAGGACCTTAACAAAGTCAATCGAAAAATGATGGAGAGTTACTTCAATCATTTAACTACCAGACCAAAACTTCGAGGAGAAGGAAGGTTGAGTGAAAGAGCAATTAACGATAATCTTTCGACTTTGCGAATGTTGTCGGTAAACCTATTAAATAAAAAAATAATTGCTCAAGCTATACCAGTACCCAGCAACATTGAGATAAAAAAAGCAGACGAAGAATTAGAAGAAGATGAACATTCAGCTTTATTCACCTTGACCAGACAAATCTTAACAGAAGCTGAGGTTAAAAAAGTGTTTAATCATTGCATCAATAACACCGAGCGAAGCTTGATTGCCATTGCTTACGGCTCAGGACTGAGGAGAGGTGAGTTAGAAGCTCTACAAGACAAGGATGTCAATTATTCTAATGGAGAAGTAACCGTGATTAATGGAAAAGGCAACAAAACCAGAACAGTACCCATCTCCGCTTTTTTTGTAGAAGTATTAAAGGCTTATACCAAAGATAGAATCAGCATCTTGGCAAGGTTGAATTCAAGAAATCCCAGTTTCTTCATCAATGAAAATGGAGTTAGCATCAGCGGAGATAAACTAAATAAAATGCTCAAAAAAATCATTGAGAGAACAGGCAATCAAGAAATCCTAAACAAGAAAATTACGCTTCATTGCCTGAGACATAGCATTGCTACTCATTTAATGGATGCAGGAGCAAGCTTTGAATATGTAAAAGGTTTTTTAGGTCATTCAGAGATAGATACCAGTACCATTTACGCTAAAAGAAGAAAAATTAAAAATGTATATGCAATATGAGAAATAAAAAAGAAATAGTACAGTTAGAGGCTTATTTAAGGAGCCGATACACTAGAGAAACCGTTGACAGCTATAGCTTCAACATTAATCGGTTTTTACTTCAACATCCCAACGCTAAAAAATATACTTACAGCCACATCGAAGAGTATTTTAAGGACTTAAAATTGGCAGGAGCTGAGGTTCAATATAGAAGAGTGATACTGGCTTCCATTAAAGCCTATTATAATTTTCTATTGATAAACGATATAATTAGGTACCACCCATGCAGAAGCTTTTTTATAGGAGAGAAAAAGCCAAAAGGAAAGAACTTCGGTAAATTATTCTCAAGAGAAGAAATGGAACTTTTATTTAATTTACGTGAAGAGCGTTACCAAGATTTGGTCAATAGAAACTTAGTGATTATCGGCTTGTTGATATACCAGGGAATGACTTCTGCTGAATTAGTGAACCTGACCATTGATGATATTGATTTCAGAGTAGGAGTTACGATAAGAGCCAGCAAAAAACTCAGTAAAAGAAAGTTGGAGCTGAAGAACCGACAAATAATGGAACTTCAAGACTACATTAACATTGAGCGACCAAAACTGATAAATTCCAGCACCAATAAATTGCTGTTAACCAAAACAGGTGTTCCAATGACAGTAGATGGAGTTCATGCTTTTATCAAGTCAATGGAAGGAGCTTTTGATAAGGCTTTGAATCCAGCAGTTATCAGAAATAGTGTGATTAGTCATTGGCTTAATGTGATGAAAATCCCGCTTGAACTTGTCCAAAGAATGGTTGGGCATCGTTTTCCTTCGTCAACAGAAAAGTACATTCGACCAGACATCAAAGAGCAACGAGAGATTGTAACAAAGTTGCATGATAGAATATTTAGTAAAAACAAAAAAGAAGTAATAAATTTGTACAGATGAATAAATTAGAACTACAAGCATTAATATCACAAGGAGAAGGATTTCATATAGAATTTAAGGAATCAATTAACTCTGGTGTAGCAAAGGAATTTGTTGCTTTTGCAAATGCAAAAGGCGGAATTGTTCTTATTGGAGTTGATGATGATGGAAGGATTAAGAATAAAGGATTAGACAATGGAGACAGGTCTAAAATTCAAGATACAGCTAGAGATTGCGACCCCTCTCTTGATATATCAATAGAAGCAGTAGAAGATGAACCAAATGTATTGGTTGTTCGGGTAAAAGAAGGGGTAAATAAACCGTACAGATGTACAAATGGTTTTTACATGAGAGAAGGAGCCAGCTCAAATAAAAGAACTACTGCTGAAATCTATGAAATGTTTAGAGATGCAGACCGATTTTCATTTGATGATGCACTATGTTTGAAAGCTGATTTTAATACCTATTTTGACCCAACTACTTTAAAGCGTTTCTTCAAAGAAGCAGACAAAGAACAGATTTTATCTGATGAAGATACCTTACATAATCTTGGCGTTCTTGAGTTTATAGATGGAAAGCCAGTGTTTAATAATACAGGAGTGTTATTTTTTACAAAAGAGCGTGATTTATTTCTTCGTCAAGCAATTATACAATGTGCAAGATATAAGGGTGTAGTTAAAGTTGATATTGAAGACCAAAAGAACATGACTTCAGATATTATAAGTAATATAGATGAAACCTTTGTTTTTCTGAGAAGGTCATTAGATGTTGCTTATAAATTTGAATCAGGAACTCCAACAAGAATTGAAGTTTGGGAGATTCCTTATGTGGCGTTAAAAGAGGCGTTGGTTAATGCAATTGCTCATAGAGATTATGTAAATAAAGGAACACATATTCAAGTTGAGGTTTTTGATGATAGAGTTTCTATTACCAATTATGGAGGTCTTGTTAAAGGCTTAACAGAAGACGAGTTAAGAAAAAGAAGTATGCACAGAAACCCTAATATTGTTAATCTTTTACATCGGTCAAACTTTATTGAAAAAATGGGTACAGGTCTGTTAAGAATAGATAGTGAGCTTGAAAATGCAGGTTTGCCAAAAGCTGAACTTGAGATTACTGAGCATTGGTTTTCGATTATTTTTAAGAGAAAAACTAAAGTTGTAGATGAAGAGTGGAGTAATTTCGATGGTAGTGAATCTCTTAGTGAATCCATTAGTGAACAAGATAAAAAAGTTTTAACTTATTGCCTTGAGCCAAAGACGAGAGAAGATTTATTAACCCATATAGGGTTTGCCAATCTATATAATAATTACAAAAGGCATATTTTACCATTGATGGATAAAGGTCTTCTAAAATTAACCATTCCAGAAAAACCAAAAAGTAGTAATCAAAAGTATCTTACTACTGGTATTGGAAAATTTTATACTAATTAGTTGGAGCTATGTTGTGCACAAGTTGTATATAAGTTGTGCACAAGTTGTATATAAGTTGTGCACAAGTTGTATATAAGTTGGAGATATGTTGTCATTAAGTTGTGAATTAGTTGCCTCAATGAAAATTGAGGCTTTTTTTTGTTTAAAATTTTGTGAACCAACTTTATGAAAATCACATAAGAAAAGATTACTTTTAAAGTTCAGAAATGGGCTGTTTAAAGTTAATATATCAAGAAGAAAAATCGACTTTGAGAGTATTGAAAAATACTTTTACAAGCTCTTACCGTTACGGGTTTAACGGACAAGAACAAGATGATGAAATTAAAGGGCATGGTAATAGCGTAAATTTCAGTGCAAGAGTTCATGACCCAAGATTAGGAAGGTTTTTAAGTATTGACCCTATCGCAGCAAATTTCCCTCATAATTCACCATATGCATTTAGCGAAAATCGTGTTATCGACATGATAGAACTAGAAGGCAGAGAGATAGCACCACCATCATATTACATGAAAAAGGAGAAGCCCATCTTGTTTGGTTATAGTTCTGCTTTAGGTGATACATGGAACTGCAAATAGCACTCAAATAGACCACCTAATACCAATTTAAATTGACCACCTTC
>CAYHWX010000076.1:0-18074 GCA_964360245.1 uncultured Vicingus sp. | reverse complement strand
AAAAGAGAAAAAAGTGGGCAAGCTACTTACATCGCACCGCTACAACCGCTTATCCTTGCTCTGTTCCCAGCCTGGGGAAGTTTAGCAGGAGCTGGTCGTATAAGACTTGCCCAGTGCAAAAATAGAAATTATCTTTTAAACTGTAATGTCATTCTGAACAAAATTTTGTTTCCGATTTTATCGGAATTACAAAATGTAGTGAAGAATCTATGTTAACAGCAGATTCTTCATTTCGTTTTGTTGCTAAAATAAATTTTAGACAAAACAGCATTCAGAATGACAATCAACTATTCTTTTATTACCTTTGGGCGGTAATGAACTCAAATTTAGACATATCAATTGTTATTCCCTTATTTAACGAAGAGGAGTCGCTAAAAGAGCTAACCGATTGGATAGGCAAAGTGATGCAGGAGAATAATTTTTCGTACGAAATTATTTACGTGGATGATGGAAGTACCGACAGTTCTTGGAAAGTTATAGAGGAACTACAAAATAAAAATAACCACATTAGAGGAATTAAATTTAGAAGAAACTATGGCAAATCTGCTGGTTTAAATATCGGCTTTGCTGCGGCAAATGGCAATGTGGTGTTTACCATGGATGCCGATTTACAAGATAGTCCTGATGAATTACCCGAAATGTATCGCATGATAGTCGGCGAGGGTTGGGATTTAGTTTCTGGTTGGAAAAAGAAACGCTATGACCCTATCACTAAAACATTGCCAACTAAATTGTTTAATGCAGCAACAAGAAGAATGTCGGGTATAAAAAACCTACACGATTTTAATTGTGGTTTAAAAGCTTATCGTAAAGAGGTAATAAAAACAGTTGAGGTGTATGGCGAAATGCACCGTTACATTCCTGTATTGGCAAAATGGGCTGGATTTACAAAAATCACAGAAAAAGTAGTAGCACACCAAGAACGTAAATACGGAGTAACCAAGTTTGGGTTAGAACGTTTTATCAATGGTTTTTTAGATTTATTGTCCATCACATTTATCTCCAGATTCGGAAAACGCCCCATGCATTTGTTTGGTTCATTAGGAACTTTAATGTTTGCTGTTGGATTTTTTAGTGCTGCTTACATCGGAATCGCTAAAATTTATTGTTTAAGTAAAGGAATTAATGCAATTTTAGTTACTGATAATCCTTATTTTTATATCTCATTAACAGCTATGGTATTGGGTTCGTTGTTGTTTGTTGCAGGCTTTTTAGGGGAACTGATTTCGAGAAATTCAACTACAAGAAATCACTATAACATCGAAAAGGAAATATAAGTAATGAAAATTACCATCATAGGTCCTGCATACCCTTATCGTGGTGGGATTGCTTTGTTTAGCCATCGATTGGCTGAGTCATTTATCGTTGCTGGTCATGAAGTGAACATCGTTACTTTTAAATTGCAATACCCCAATTTTTTATTTCCTGGAAAAACCCAATATGCTACTGATACCACCGAAAATAACTTAAACATTTCTAGAGCCATCAACTCTGTTAATCCTTTTAATTGGTATAAAGTTGGAAAACAGATTCAAAAAGAAAAACCAGAGTTAGTAATTTTTAACTATTGGATGCCATTTATGGCTCCTTGTTTTGGAACAATTGCTAAACATATTAAAAAGAATAATTCAACTAAAATTATTGCCATCGTTCATAATTTAATTCCTCACGAACCACATGTTGGTGATACTAAATTAAGTAGCTATTTTATGAAAAATAGCGATGGATTTGTTGCGATGTCGAATAGTGTTTTAGGAGATATTAAAAATATAGATAATACAAAACCTGCACTATTTTCTCCACATCCTTTGTACGATAATTTTGGAAAAGCAAAATCAAGGGAAGAGGCTTTACAAGCACTTGGATTAGCTACTTCATTTAATTATCTATTATTTTTTGGCATCATCAGGAAATATAAAGGATTAGACCTTTTACTAAAAGCATTTGCTGATAAACGATTAAACGACGGCTCTCTTAAATTGATTATTGCTGGTGAATTTTATGAAGATGAAACTCCTTATATGAAATTAATTGAACAGTACAATTTGAAAAATTCGTTAGTAATGGTCAATAAGTTTATACCCGATGAAGAAGTAGTGAACTATTTTTGTGCCGCAGATATCATTGTTCAACCCTATAAAAATGCAACGCAAAGTGGAGTAACACAAATTGCTTATCATTTTGATAAACCCATGTTGGTTACTGATGTTGGTGGTTTAAAAGAAATGATTCCGAATGGAAAAGTGGGTTATGTGGTTCAGCCCAATGAACAAGAAATTACCAATGCGTTGATTGATTATTTTGAAAATAAAAGAGCTTTAGAATTTGTTGCTGGAGTGAAAACCGAGAAACAGAAATTCAGTTGGGATAAGATGGTGAAAACCATCACTCAACTTTATCAGACTATTTAATTTATTTTTTAAAAATAAAATAAACCGCCAAAATAAGTAAGGTGAAACCTACCAAATGATTCCATTTAAATGTTTCTGTTTTAAAAACCAGCACGGTAAAAATTACAAAAACAACCAACGTAATTATTTCCTGAATTACCTTTAATTCGACCAAACTAAAAGGACCACCATTATTTTTAAAACCAATTCTATTGGCAGGAACCTGAAAACAATATTCAAAAAATGCCAACCCCCAACTAATTAAAATGATGGCAACTAAGCCCAATTTATTAAACCATTTCCATTCGGCAAATTTTAAATGACCATACCAAGCCATGGTCATAAAAGTATTGGATAAAACGAGTAAACCGATTGTTAATATTGATTTCATAAAATATAGTTAGGATAAAACTAAATCAAAAATAACAAAAAAGTCCTGACGTTTATCGTCAGGACTTTGTAAATCGCACTTCTCTCTTAATTAATTTTCATCAGGTAAAAAAGAATATCTTTTGGCGTAATCTAACATTTGTTCAGTAAAATCATTTGGGTACTCTACTTTGATGTCTGTTATCTCACCTTTTTCATTCGTTACAGGAACTAATTTAGGGTTAATAAAACCACCATAAGGAGCAATGTTTAGTTTAACAACTCTTGCCAATACTTCTTGGTGTATTGCTTGGTCAACTTGAACTCCGTATTTTTCTACTAACTCCTTACCAGCTTTATAATCACCTTCCGATTTTATTTTTTGGATAATCATTAATAATTCGCCAAAAATGCTTCTTAATTTATCGTAATCTTTAACTACAAAATAAGTTTTACCATCTTTCACAATTTTCTCAATTACTTTGTCTTTTTGTCCTTTTTCGAAAGCCCAAGCAGCAACCAATTGTCTGTTTCTCATGTGAGATTCTTCAATAACTGCACCTGGTTCCAAACGAATTAATTGAGTCATCATACCATTTCTAATGTAATCATCATAAGCAGCTTTACCAGCTTCTATAGATGGCAATAATTTCATTTCTACTAATTTGTTATCCATCAAATAATATAAACCAACCAAATCAGCTCTTGCTTCTTCTAAGGTGGAAGAATAATTTTTTAGAGCTTCGGTGTTTACTCCTTTGTTAATTTTTCCAGAAGCATGTCCAATCACTTCATGTAAAGCAGTGTGCATTTTATCTGCTTCATCATTGTATTTTTTGTTTCGCTCAATTTCTTCTTTAGAGTAAGCAAATTCGGTTAGTAGCTCACCACCTCCGGCTTTGCTGTAGGCATCAATAATGTTTCCTAAACTTACAGATTTTGAACCATGTTTAGTTCTTATCCAATCGGCATTTGGTAAATTAACTCCAATTGGAGTTGAAGGAGAAGCATCTCCAGATTCACCAGCAGCTTCAACTACTTTGTAGGTTACTCCAACTACTTTTTCTTTTTTGTGTTCAGGCAATATGGTCGAATTATCTTCAAACCATTGAGCATTTTCGGCAACCACTGCCATCCTTGCAGAAGCATCAAAATCTTTAATTTGAACAACGGTTTCGTAAGAACCTCTATAACCCAATGGGTCATTATAAACTTCAACAAAAGAATTGATATAGTCTACATCTCCTGTGGTAGCTGCACACCAAGCAACATTGTATTTATCCCAAGTTAATAAATCACCTGTTTTATAATAATCAATTAACAATTTTAGGGCATTGCCTTGTGCTTCATTTTCGGCTACTTCAACAGCTTTTTCTAACCACTTAATAATTTCATCTATTGCTTGACCATACATTCCCCCAGATTTCCAAATTTTTTCTTCTAAGCCATTAGCCCCTCTAACTAATTTTGAGTTTAATCCAAAAGAAAGAGGTTCGTGGTTGTTTTTATCTACTTTTGAAGCGTAAAATGCTGAGGCTTCTTTTTCAGTAACATCTGGTGCATAAAAGTTGCTAGCAGAGGCTAACAACAAATCTTTATTAGCATCTAAACTTACTTTTTTGTTATCGATTTCAGGATTAAAAATAACTTCAACTATTTCAGGATTTAATTCAGTTTTGGTATCTTTCATTAAAGAAGTAAAATATTCTTTAGAGAAATCGGGTTTAAATTTATCCATTGAATAATGGTGGTGAATTCCATTGGCAAACCAAATTCTTTTAGTATAAATCATAAAGTTTTTCCAATCTTCAGCTTCTTTATTTCCTTGGTAGTTTTGCACAATGTTTTCTAAAGCTCTTTTAATTCTTAAGTTGTAGCGATAATTTTGATCCCAAATAATATCTCTACCTGAATAACCTGCTTGGGTTAAAAAATAAACTAACTTTTTTTGTTGAAGACTTAATTTATCCCAACTGTTTATTTTGTAACGCACAATTTTTATATCTGCAAATTGCTCAGTTTTCCAAACAAAATTAGAATCGTTTTCTTCTACAACAGTGGTTGTAGGCTCTTCTTTTTTCTCATTATTCCCACAAGAAAATAGTAATGTGCTTGTTGCAACTATTAGCATTAAATACGTATTAATTTTCATAAGTTTTAAGTTCTAAATTGATTTAGGATAGCAAAAGAAATTAATTAATTTGGTTTATACAATATAAATTAGACTTGCTCAATACTATTGTAGTTTAACAGTGATAATTAATCGATATTTTTAATTTGAAAATAATTAAATAAATACACTCAATACTCGTTTATATATCATGATTTTAAGTTGAGGTATAATAATTGTTCAAACTAGTACAGTTATTTACTAATTTTGTAACCGATATGAAAAATTTATTATTAATAATATTTACTTGTTTTACCTTGTTTGTCTTTTCTCAAGAAGAGAATCAAACAGATGCTAAAGGTAAAAAACAAGGTTTATGGAAAAAATACCACCCTAATGGAATGATACGTTATAAAGGAAACTTTAAAGACGATCAACCTATCGGTGAATTTATTTATTTCTATGATACAGGTAAATTGCAAGTAAAAATAACTCATTTTGGCACAGAATCTTATGCAAATAATTATTACGAAACAGGAGAATTAAAGGCTACTGGAAAATATGAAAACCAGCTAAAAGATAGCGTTTGGACTTATTATGATACAGATGGCTATAAAATAGCCGATGAATTATATATCAACGGAAAAAGAGAAGGTTCCTGGAAGGTATATTATAATACTGGACAAGTAGCTGAAGAAAAAGAATACACCAGTGATTTTGAAGATGGGATTTGGAAACAATATTTTATTGACGGTAAAGAAAAATTGTCTGCTACTTATGTAAAAGGTGAATTGGAGGGAAGAGCAACCTATTACGGTAGTAATGGTAAAAAAGCAGTTTCTGGTGTCTTTGTTCGAGGTGCTCGAGATGGTTTTTGGACATTCTACAAAGAAGACGGAACAACGGTAAGAAAAAAAGAAGAATATAAAAACGGAATACGTATAGATGCGAATAAAGACGAGGATGTTATTGACCCTGATGGTGTAGAACACATCTCTGAAGACATTCTCAATCCTGATTTTATTATGAATCCCCGATAATTTTAATGGTGAGTAAAAAAGGAAAAGTATTAGTAGCCATGAGTGGTGGTATCGATAGTTCTGTAGCAGCAATGTTGTTACATGAACAAGGCTATGAAGTGGTTGGCATTACCATGAAAACTTGGGATTATGAATCCTCAGGAGGAACTCGAAAAACTACTGGTTGTTGTAGTTTGGATGATATTAATGATGCAAGAATGTTGGCTGTGGAATTAGGGTTCCATCACATTATTTTAGACATAAGAAAAGAATTTGGTGACCACATCATCGATAATTTTGTAGAGGAATATTTAGCAGGGAGAACACCAAATCCTTGCGTACTTTGTAATACGCACATTAAATGGGAGGCACTTCTTAAAAGAGCCGACCAATTGGATTGTGAATTTATAGCAACAGGACATTATGCTCAAGTGAGAAAAGAAAATAACCGCTATGTAATTTCTAAAGGATTAGACGAAAATAAAGACCAATCCTACGTGTTGTGGGGTTTGAGTCAAGCAAGTTTAGCACGCACACTTTTTCCACTGGGTAGTTTTTCAAAACCAGAAATTAGAAAAATGGCAATGGACAGAGGTTATGAAGATTTGGCAAAAAAAGGCGAAAGTTTTGAAATTTGTTTTGTTCCAGATAATGATTACCGTGGCTTTTTAAAACGTAGAGTTGAGGGATTAGAAAAAAAAGTTGCTGGAGGAAATTTTGTGGATGTTGATGGCAATGTAATTGGCCAACACGAGGGTTATCCTTTTTATACTATTGGTCAACGAAAAGGATTAGTGGTAGCTTTTGGCGACCCTCGTTATGTGGTGAAAATAGATGCTGCTACCAATAGCGTAGTTTTAGGCACTAAAAAAGATTTGAATACCAAAGAAGTGTTTGTTAGAAATCCAAACATTGTTAAATACGAGAAATTACCCAACGAAATGGAAGCAGTTAGCAAAATTCGTTATAAAGATAAAGGTACTAATAGTACCATTTCTACCACTCCTGATGGTAGAATAAAAATTGAATTTTATGAAGAAGTACAAGGTGTTGCACCTGGACAATCTGCTGTTTTTTACGAAGGTAATGATTTGATTGGAGGTGGGTTTATCGATAACGATTAACGGAGTTCTAAAAATTAACATTTCACATCCCTTCTATCAAGAGGGGCAAGGGGTGTGTAGTTAAAAAACTCAATTTTTAAAACTCCCCATTAACAATTTAAGCTATTTTTCGTAATTTTAACGTATGAGAAGTTTATTATACATCATTTTTCTTTTCGCAATTATCAGTTATTCTTGTTCTAAAGAAGAAGTGATAACTCCTGATTTAGGTTATGATTATGCTGGATTAGCAGAAGGGAAGTATGTTATTTACGATGTGGACTCTTTTTATTACGATGATTTTTTTGATACTATTGATACTTCTTATTTTCAAATAAAAGAAGTGGTGGATTCAAAATTTATAGATTTAGAAGGGGATGAAGCGTTTAAAATTATTCGGTACCGAAAAAATAATGATACTACTAACTGGGTGTTAATAGATGTATGGAGCAGTAAAATAACAACTACCAATTTTCAGAAAGTGGAAGAAAATGTTCGGTTGGTAAAATTGATATTTCCTGTAAAAGAAAATAAAACATGGAATGGAAATTCGATGAACAATTTGGCAAGTATGGAATATGAATATACAGCTGTAGATAATGCAGAGGTTGTTGGCGGAAATGCTCTAAATTTAGTAGCAACAGTTTTACAATACGAATTTTCTCCCTTAACCGAAGAAAATTTCTTTCAAGAAAAATATGCTAAAGGAATTGGTTTGGTGTATAAAAAAAGTGTGGCTATACAAAATGCTTACGATAGTTCTTCTGGTACATGGGTAAGAAGTTTAGGTTACGACGTTACAATGACACTGTCTTCTTATGGTGGTTAAAAATTTAACTTTTATCGCCTTCTTTTGCTGTTCAACGGTTCTGTTTTCACAACAACGATATGCAGTATCTTTTACCGATAAAAATAATTCTTCTTTTTCAATTAACAATCCGCTACAATTTTTATCACAAAAAGCAATTGACAGAAGGAATAAAAGTGGAATAGCTATTCAATTGGAAGATATCCCTGTTAATCAAAACTACATCGATAGCGTTGTGGCAAAGGGAGCAATTTATTACAATCATTCAAAATGGATGAATTTGATGGTAGTAAAAGTTAATGATACAGCAATTATTCCTTCCATTTTAAATTTACCTTTTGTGTCGGCAGTAACACTGATAAAATTAAACGACACCTTAAATAAATCTCAAAAATCTCAAGATAAATTAAATTTTTAAGTGGTGAATGATTTAGATTATGGCTTTGCAGCCGATCAAATTAATATTATGGAAGGTGAATTTTTACACAACTTGGGTTATCTAGGAAATGGAATGGTTATCGCAGTTTTGGATGCTGGTTTTACTAATGTAAATACCATCAGTGCATTTACTCATTTATGGAACGAAAATAGAATTTTAGGATATTGGGATTTTGTTAATAATAATGATAGTGTTTTTGATAAAAATGCTCATGGAACGGCGGTACTTTCTACCATGGCAGGAATAAAATCGGGAGAAATTATTGGAACTGCTCCTAATGCGAGTTACTGGTTGTTGAGAAGCGAAGATGCTCCTACAGAAACTATTAGCGAGGAATACAATTGGTTGGCTGCTGCCGAATTTGCAGATAGTGCTGGTGCAGATATTATTAATTCTTCATTAGGATATACCACTTTTGATAATCCTGCAGAAGACCATACTTATGCCGATATGGATGGAAACACAACCATTATCACCAAAGCAGCAGATTTAGCTTTTAGTAAAGGAATATTAGTAGTCAATAGTGCTGGTAATTCAGGAAGTGAAACGTGGCATTATATAGGGGCTCCTGCAGATGGAAAAAATGTTTTAAGTATTGGTGCTGTTGATCATGATGGTAGTTGTGCTTCGTTCAGTTCTAGAGGACCAACTTATGATGGTAGAATTAAACCAAATGTGACTACCATTGGTAAAAATTCTGCAATTGTTAATACTGATGGAAATGTGGTTTATGGCAGTGGCACTTCTTTTTCTTCTCCTGAAATGGCTGGAATGGCGGCTTCACTTTGGCAAGCTTTTCCTACTAAAACAAATGCAGAAATTAAAGATGCCATTGAAAGAAGTGCCAGTCAATATAACTCTCCTGATGCTAATTTGGGCTACGGTATTCCAAATTTTAGAAAAGCTTATTGGTATTTGTTAGGAATAAGAATTGATGATGAAAACCAAAATCAATTGTTAAACGTTTTTCCTCAGCCTTTCAACACCGAATTTAATTTATTGTATTATTCTGCAAAAGAACAGACGATAAATGTTAGAATAGTTGATGTTGTTGGTAAAATTATTTACAGTTATGATTGGACACTGCAAGCTCAACGAATAGAGCCATTAGTGTTAAAAGGTATTTTTACGTCTTCAGGAGTATATTCTTTACAATTGGTAGATGGAGAAAAAAATAGTTCTCAAAAAATTATTAGGCAGTAACAATTTGATTATTATTGACAACCGCATAGACTTTACCAGTTAGTTCTCTTCCAATTATAGGCGTATTTTTTGATTTTGAAACGATATGCTCTTTTTGTAAACTCCATTTTATAGTTGGGCTAAACAAAGTAAGATTGGCAATTTCACCTTCTTTAATTTCTGGTAGGGGAAGATTTAGAAGTACCCTTGGTCCTGTGGTTATTTTAGCGATAGATTCAGCTAAGGTTAACTTTCCGGTTAGTGCAGTATTTGCAACAGCAAATGAAGTTTGTAAGTTAATCATTCCGAAAGCTGCATTATCAAATTCACATTGTTTGGTTTCAATATCTTCTGGTGTGTGGTCAGAACATATTGCATCAATAGTACCTTCTTTTAACCCGTTAATTAACGCTTTGATGTCTTCTTTTGTTCTTAATGGTGGAGTTACTTTGCAGTTACTATCAAAATGTTGTAATTCGGTTTCATCCAACAACAAGTGGTAAGAATTAACATCAGCCGTAATTTTTAAGCCTTTTTTCTTAGCTGCTGCAATCATTTTAACAGACTGTTTGCTGCTAATGTTGGATAAATGAATTCTTGATCCACAATATTCTGCTAAGTATATGTCTCTATTCACCATTAATTCTTCAGCAAGGGCTGGAATTCCTTTCAGTCCTAATTCTGTACTGATTATTCCTTCATTAATTTGTCCATGATTACTTAACTCCCTGTCGTTAGGAAAATCCATGATTAATCCATTAAACGATTGGCTATAAAGCAAAGCTCTGCTCAGTAAGCTTGAACTACTAATGCTGTGTTTATTATCTGTAAAAGCTACAGCACCAGTAATGTGCATATCGTACATTTCTGCAATTTCTTTTCCTTCTAAATGGTGAGAAACAGCACCGGCAGGAAATGCATCTACACAGTTTCCTTTTGTTTTGTTAATGATGTATTCTATTCCACTTTTGTTATCGATAGCAGGATGTGTGTCTGGCATCACCAAAACTCCTGTAAAACCACCTTTAGCTGCTGCTTTTAATCCAGAGTTTAAATCTTCTTTGTATTCATGTCCTGGGTCGCAAAAATTGGCTCTTAAATCGAACCAACCAGAAGAAACATGCAAATCTTTAAAACTTAATTCTTGGTAATTTTTTGGTGCTTTTAGGGTTTTACCAATTTGTTTGATCATACCTTTTTCAATCAGAATATCGACTGTTTTTCCGTTGTGTTGAGAACGGTTGTCGATTATTTTTGCAGATTTAATT
Source organism: uncultured Vicingus sp. (assembly GCA_964360245.1). GTDB lineage: Bacteria > Bacteroidota > Bacteroidia > Flavobacteriales_E > Vicingaceae. Next base: position 7,386 of record CAYHWX010000076.1, on the reverse strand, counting down.
AAAATGTTCATGTTACTTCAAGAGTTTAATTAATGCTATTTCAGCTGCTAAAAATAGTAAGGCTAAAATAATACAATATTTCCAATATTTTTTTCCAATATTCAAATTACTTAATGCTGATTTTATGGTACTGTTTGATGTCTCTACCAACTGGGCATTAATATCGTTAGCTGTAATTATTTCATCAATTTCTGATGAGGTAAAATAGGTCAATTCAGATTCTAATCGATTATAATTATAAGCCAATCCGATTTTTGTTAGCTCATTTTCTAGCACATAATTTCCTGCTTTTTCTATTTCCGAATTTATAAAAACTGTAGTATTGCTGTTAGTGCTTCTAACTCTGGGAATAATATCAATCTCTTTATTTTTTATGTGGTAAACATTGTCGTTTTCGCTTCTATTTAAATCTATGGTCGAATTGTCTCCAATAACATGAAATAAAGGATAATTTTTTTGACTTAATAAGGCAATGTTGTATAAAGTAGGAACAAATAAAGCGTGATTACTAAAGTTGCTGCTTTCTTTGGCTAAACTCACCATGCTTAAATAAATAGTTCCTTTACCAACTTTATATTCGGTTAAAAAAGGAGAACCATCTTTTAAAGTGAGCAAGTTATTTTTAAAAGCTGTAGTAGCAGTAGAAATTAAATAATGAGAAGATACCAAAGGCAAATTAATGTCGTTTGCTGGTTTTCCTTCAAACACATTGGCATAAATTGGGTGAGTGATGTTGATTTCTCTTACCTTATTTTTTGCGGTATCTTGCGAAATGTAATAATTTACGTTTAACAAACTTAAAAACTCCCGATAACTATCGTAATCTATTTTGTTGGAAGGGAATACCAATAAATTTCCTCCATTGTCTAAAAAACTTTTTATTGATTTTGATAAGCCTGAATTAACTGCATCTAAGTCATTCATTACTAATAGATTGCTGCTTTTTACCAAAGAATAATTTAGCTGATTGACAGGGTAATATGTATAGTTAAATACACTATCGGTATTAAAAATAGAACTAAGAGTTGTGTTATTTTCTTCGTTTCCAATTCCTAAAATAGCAATGTTAGCTGAAATGGAATAAGAAAAATAGAAAATGTCATCGGTAATCACAGGACTATCTCTCAGTTCAATTCTGCCTTGTTGAATTCCATTGGTTTTATTTCGATAGTTTAAAATTATTGTTGTTTCGTCATTGGCTTTCACCGAAAAACTTGCTGGAGCTACATTTTGTTCATTAATAGTTAATTTTATTGGAACATTTTCAATGTCATTGTTGGAGCTATTTTTTATCCTAACGTTCAATTCTTCATTTTGAAAAAGAATGTGCGTAGGAGAGCTAAACCAACAACTATCAATGTATAAATTATAAATTTCGATAGCTTTTAAAGGAACTAAATAAGTATTAATGAGCGTGTCGGGTCCAATCTTTTTAAGGTCGGTAGTCGATTTTTGAAAATCGGAGAGCATATAAAAAGATTTATTTTCTATTTCAGAGGAGTTAATCGCATCTCTAATTCTTGAATAAACGGTTGAACTATTTTTGCTATTCGATGAAATGGTTATGGCTTCAATTTTATCAATAATTTCTTCTGCATTCATTAATCGTTGGTCGCCAGCATTAAAATTATTGGTAATCAATATAAATTTATCGGTAGCTCGGTAGGAGTTAACAATTTCCACCCCTTTTACTTTTTCCTCATCTAATAAGGAACCCGTTTCTCCAGTACTTTCCATGCTAAAGGAATTATCAATATAAATACCAATAACATTGTTCTGGTTGGCAACATTAGCATCAGCAGATGGAGTAAAAGGTTGAGCAAAAGCAAGTACTAAAAAGAGGATGGCTAAAATTCTACTCAACAAAATAAGCAGGTGCTTTAGTTTTGATTTCGCTTGAGTTTCTTGTTGAACTTCTTTTAAAAATTCAACATTCGAAAAATAAATCTTTTTAAATTTCCTAAAATTAAATAAGTGAATAATGATGGGTATCGCTATTGCGAAAAGAGCAAATAAGAATTCTGGATATGCAAATTTCATTAAAGCCCAAAAGTAGGAAAATTAACTTACATTTAGTAAAAATTCAATTACACATAATTAACTAACTTTACATTTTAACAACCAATAATGATAAAGGCACTTTATTTAACTATTTTTTTTCTGTTGGGAGTAACAATCCAAACCTTTGCACAATCGTTTCGTGTAGAAAGTTTGTTTGGACCAGGGCTAACCATTGGCACCGATTATCTTTTTCCATCTGCTACAAATGATTCTACCAACTTTACACTCACCAAATATAAAGTGCAATTTGTAAAACCCTTAAAAACAAAGTTAGGAGTAGATTTAAAAGATTTTAATTTTAAAAAGATAGATGCCAAAGCAAGCCAAATTTTTTTAGCCACAAAATTTAGCATTGCACAGCCTAATATGTCTCAAAATAATTATTTCGAAAATATTTATAAAGGAGAAGTGGAGGTAACAGCCATTACAGCAAGTATTAGAAATGGAATTTGGGTATATGCAGCCAATTTATACGCCGAAGAAAGTGCTTTGTCTATTAAACAAAGTTTTACTCCAAATTTAAGGGTTTATTCAGCTTATGTTAGTGTTAAAAATTTTAAATTCATCCACTTCTATGGGCTTGGTATGGTTATTAATCAAGGTAAAATTTATCCACTTCCCATAGCTGGTTTTAGAAAAAAGTTGACCAATAAATTAAAAGGAGAAATAATAATACCTATACACATTAAATTAGCCTACGAACTCAACAAAAAAATGAGTTGCGATTTAGCTAGTTATTATAGTGGAATTAATGCCATCTATCGAGAAGGTTCGGCTTTTCAAGAAAACGATAAGACTTTAAATTTAAGAATGTTAAAAACATATTTAGCACTGAATACCAATATTGGGAAACATTATAAATTAAAAACAGAGGTTGGTATTGCTTACTCTCAAGAAATAGATGCACTTTCTAGCGATTTTTCTCAGGATATGAGCTCCACTCCTTACATTAGCCTATCGTTAAATTATGATTTCGGGAACTCTATATTTGGTAATTTTGTGAATCGTACTGAATAAATAATTTGATAATGAGATAATGTGATGATTAGATAATGTGTTGATTGACTTTGATGGCAACTTTTCACTTGTCCCTTTCACTTGTCCCTTTTTACTATTTTTTCACTACTTTTAAACCTTTAATTTTTATGACTAAATATGAATAAAATTTTAATTGCTAACAGAGGAGAAATTGCACTTCGTGTGATGCGAACTTGTTGTGAAATGGGCATAAAAACGGTCGCTATTTTCTCGGAAGCTGATAGGAATGCACCTTTTGTAAAATATGCAGATGAAGCTGTTTGTGTTGGACCACCTCCTTCCAACCAATCCTATTTACAGGTAGATAAAATTATTCAAATTTGTAAAGATTTAAGAGTTGATGGAGTTCATCCAGGGTATGGATTTTTATCTGAAAATGCTGAAGCAACTCGAAAAATAACTAAAGCAGGAATTACATTTATTGGTCCATCCCCAGAAGCAATGGAGTTGATGGGCGATAAACTAAAAGCAAAAGAAACGGTAAAAGGCTACAATATTCCAATGATAGCTGGAACCGATGAAGCAATAACAGACATTAAAGCAGCCAAAGAAATTGCTAATAAAATTGGTTTTCCAATATTAATAAAAGCATCTGCAGGTGGTGGTGGAAAAGGAATGCGTGTGGTAGAAAATCCAGATGAATTTGAAGCACAAATGGACAGAGCAGTAAGTGAAGCGTTGAATTCCTTTGGAAATGGTTCAGTTTTTATCGAAAAATATGTAGGTTCTCCTCGTCACATCGAAATACAAATTATTGCTGATGCTCACGGAAATGTGGTGTATTTATTTGAACGTGAATGCTCTATTCAACGTCGCCACCAAAAAGTAATTGAAGAAGCACCTTCTTCAGTTTTAACCCCAACAATAAGAACTGCAATGGGAAAATGTGCAGTTGATGTTGCTCGCTCGTGTAATTATGTAGGTGCTGGAACAGTTGAATTTTTATTAGAAAACAACAAGGATTTTTACTTTCTAGAAATGAATACCCGTTTACAAGTTGAGCATCCTGTAACAGAAATGATTTCAGGAATTGATTTGGTAAAAGAACAAATAAATATTGCCCGTGGCGAAAAATTAAGTTTCACTCAAGAGGAGCTAAAAATTAACGGTCATGCTTTTGAAGTAAGAGTTTATGCCGAAGACCCAATGAATAATTTTTTGCCAGATATTGGCAGATTAAACACATACATACGTCCAGAAGGAATGGGAATAAGAGTAGATGATGGTTTTGAAGAAGGAATGCAAATTCCAATTTATTACGACCCAATGATTTCTAAATTGATTGCTCATGGTAAAGATAGGGAAGAAGCTCGTAAAAGAATGATTAGGGCTATTGATGACTATATTATTAGTGGAGTGGAAACCACTTTGCCATTTTGTAAATTTACTTTACAACACGAAGCTTTTATCAGTGGAAATTTCGATACGCATTTTGTAACCAAACATTTTAGTCCTGAAAAATTATTAAATTCAAATTCTGAAACAGAAGAAATTGCTGCTTTGTTTGCTGCAAAAATGTACACAGAAAGTGGCAAAACAACAACAACAGAAAGTGTTGATTCAAAATCAAAATGGAAAATAAATAGGTTATAAAATTCCCCTCTTGAGAGGGGTTAGGGGTGTGTTTTGAATCTTGGAAAGCATCGCTATAATTCTCTCAAGGGGATAAAAAAGGAAAATTCATGAGCAACATCAATTTTAAAATAGAAAACGGAGTTGGAGTAATAACCTTAAACCGACCAGAAAAATTCAACAGTTTTGTGCGTCAAATGGCATTGGATTTACAAGTCAGATTGGATGAATGTGAAAAAAATACAGAAGTTAGAGCGATTTATTTAACAGGTGAAGGAAAAGCATTTTGTGCAGGACAGGATTTAGCCGAAGCAATTGACCCAAACAAAACCGATTTAGAAAAAATAGTTGAAGAACATTACAATCCAATAATAGAACGATTAAGAAATATTGAAAAACCAATTGTTTGTGCAGTTAATGGTATTGCTGCTGGTGCTGGAGCAAACCTAGCATTAGCTTGTGACATTGTTTTTGCAGCAAAATCGGCTAGTTTTATTCAAGCCTTTAGCAAAATTGGATTGATACCAGATAGCGGAGGAACTTATTATTTACCAAGATTAATCGGTTTTCAAAAAGCAACAGCATTAATGTTTTTGGGCGATAAAGTAATGGCAGAAGATGCCGAAAAAATGGGAATGATTTACAAATCTGTTGCTGATGAAAATTTGCATACAGAAGCCTTAAAAATTGCTCAAACTCTAGCCAAAATGCCTACTAAAGGAATTGGGTTAACCAAACGTTTGTTAAATCAAACCTACAACAATACCTTAACTGAGCAATTGACATTAGAAAATAAAATTCAGACCATTGCAGGAAATACTTATGATTACAACGAAGGCGTTAATGCATTTTTAGAGAAAAGAAAACCAAATTTTAAAGGAGAATAATAACAAAACGTCATTGCGAACGTAGTGAAGCAATTTCAACGAATAGATTGCTTCGTTCCTCGCAATGACGACAAAAATATAACGATGAACTCAACACACAACACACAACAATCAACCAACAACAATCAACTAATAACTAATTTTAAAATCGGCGTTCTCGGAGCTGGCTCAATGGGAACTGGAATTGCTCAACTAGCAGCAACACAAAAACATCAAGTGGTGTTAGTCGATGTAAATGAAGAAGCTTTAGCAAAAGCAGCAGCGAATCTCAAAAAAATATTTACTCGTTTAGTGGAGAAAGAACAAATAGATGAAACAATTGCTAATGAAATAATTGGTAGAATTCAATTTTCAAAAAATATAACCGATTTCAAAAACTGCGACCTGATTATTGAAGCCATTATAGAAAACTTAGAGGTAAAACGTAAAGTTTTTACTCAGTTAGAAGAAGTAGTTAGCGAAAATTGTATTTTGGCGAGTAATACTTCTTCACTTTCTATTGCATCAATTGCATCGGCTTGTAAAAAGGCAGAACGAGTTATTGGAATTCATTTTTTTAATCCAGCACCATTAATGCCTTTGGTAGAAATTATCCCATCTGTGCAAACATCAGAGGAAACAATAAACACTTCACGAACTTTAATTGACGGCTGGCAAAAAGCAACTGTTTTAACTAAAGATACGCCAGGTTTTATTGTTAACCGTTTGGCTCGTCCTTTTTATGGCGAAGCACTTCGAATTTACGAGGAAGGAATTGCCGATTTTGCAACCATCGATTGGGCAATGACCGAATTGGGAGGTTTTAAAATGGGCCCTTTTGCGTTAATGGATTACATCGGTAACGACATCAACTACACGGTAACTGAAACTGTTTTTGCTGCTTTTTATTACGACCCACGTTACAAACCATCGCTAACCCAAAAACGATATTTTGAAGCCGGTTGGTTGGGGAAAAAATCGGGTAAAGGATATTATGATTATACCGAAGGAGTTGAGATGCCTCCACCTGTAAAAGATGAAGAATTAGGAACTGAAATAGTTAACAGAATATTAGTGATGTTGATAAATGAAGCTATTGATGCTTTATTTTTAAACATTGCTACCAAAGAAGACATCGATTTAGCAATGGTTAAAGGAGTTAATTACCCAAAAGGATTGTTAAAATGGGCAGATGAAATTGGTTTAGATGAGATTTTATTTAAACTAGAATTCTTACAAGCAGAATATGGCGAAGACCGCTACCGACCAAGTGTTTTATTAAGAAGAATGGCAATGGAAGGGCAAAAGTTTTATTAAAATAAAAAAGCTAGTAAATTTTACTAGCTTTTTTAGAATGACACATTAATTCAACTAATTTTTTACAATTTGTTTGACGGTATATCCATCGTTAGCAAAAACTCTAATAAAATAGATGCCATTAGGTATAGAACTTAAGTCTAACGTTATGTTTAATAAACCACTTTTTGAGTTCATTATTTTTGAAGTAAACAGCTCTCCCAATGTATTGTAAACACTAATGGTTATTTCTCCATCCTCAAATCCTGTAACACTTATATTATATATACCCTGACTAGGATTTGGATAAACATCAATAGCCTGTAATTTATTGTAAGCCTTAATTCCTACAGCATTATCAATTACAAAATAATATTTAATAAAACTTCCAAACTGCGTGTTGAATGTTTTTACCCAGGGTGTTGCTGGTGGAATCCATTTAAATTGTAAACTTCCATTACCATCGCTGTTGGCAAAAAAGCTCATCCCATCGTCATCACTATCTAAAAAATCTAACACATAACAACCATCGGGTAAATTAATGGTGTCTTTA
>CAYHWX010000075.1:0-18377 GCA_964360245.1 uncultured Vicingus sp. | reverse complement strand
TACTGCAGAATAAGAAGTTGTTGCTGAAGAAGCTACAACTGAAGAAGCTGCTACTGAAACTCCAGCTGAAGAAACTCCAGCTAAGTAATCATTTCTCTTCAACAAATTAAAAGAGGCTGTCCGAAAAGACAGTCTCTTTTTTTTTTGTCTTGTTTTTAATGGCCAAACTTTCTAGTAGCTTAAATGGAGATCTTTTCATGTAAATAACAAAAATGTATCTTCATTATTTTACTTTTGATTGGTCTTTAAAGACAGCATTGAAATGAAACAAATAATTACAGTAGAATTTTGCTTATCTGCCCTTTCAGATACGCCAATAATTGATGTAAGATCGCCTAAAGAATACAAAAATGGTCACATTCCTAATGCTGTTAATATTTCTTTATTTACAGATGAGGAAAGAGCTGCAGTTGGTACTGCTTATAAGAGAGTATCAAAAGAAAAAGCATTAGAATTGGGTTATGAATTTGTTACCCCTAAATTGGAACGCTTTTTTTCTCACTCATCAGCGACTGCTCCAAAAAAGGAAGTAATTGTTCATTGTTGGCGAGGAGGCTTAAGAAGTAATGCTTTTGGTAGTTTTTTGGAAGAAAGAGGATTTGAAAAAGTATATATTATGGAAGGAGGCTACAAAGCCTATCGAAATTATGTGCTGCAATTTTTCGAACAACCTTTTATCTTAAACGTGTTAGGAGGTTATACGGGTAGTGGAAAAACGGAAATATTGCATAGTTTAGCCAAAAAAGGAGAGCAAGTAGTTGATTTAGAAGGAATAGCCAACCATAGAGGTTCGGCATTTGGTGGAATCGATTTACCACCTCAACCAACCACCGAACAATTTGAAAATAATCTTTATACGATAATGCAGGGTTTGGATTTGAACAAACCCATTTGGATTGAGGATGAAAGTAGTGCTATTGGTAGAATAAATGTCCCGATAGGATTATTTAATCAAATGAGAACACAGTGTGTTTATTTTTTAAACATCTCTCAGCAAGAAAGAGCCAAATATTTAGTCGTTACCTACGCTGGGTTAAATGCAGAGGGTTTGTCTGATGCTATTGATAGAATTAAAAAAAGATTAGGGTTGGATAAAGCAAAGTTGGCACAACAAGAATTAGAAAATAAGAATTACGAAAAAGTAGTAGCCTTAGTTCTCCATTATTATGATAAATATTACCTAAGAGGTTTGCAAAAAAGAGATCAATCAAAAGTTATTGAACTAAAAATAGCGACAATTGATGCTGCTGCAACTACTGCAGATTTAATCAATGTAATCAAAAAAAATAAAGATGAGTGAACCAATAAAATTAACTAAATACAGCCATGGAGCAGGTTGTGGATGTAAAATTTCTCCCAAAGTGTTAACTACCATTCTTCATTCGGATATCCCAAGTTTAACAAATGCTAATCTTTTAGTTGGAAACGATACCAGAGACGACGCTGCTGTTTACGACATGGGAAATGGAACAGCAATCATCAGCACTACCGATTTCTTTTTACCTATTGTTGATGATCCTTATACTTTTGGGCAAATCGCAGCAACTAATGCCATTAGCGATATTTATGCAATGGGTGGGAAACCCTTGTTGGCAATTGCTATTTTAGGTTGGCCCATCGATAAAATTGCTCCAGAAGTTGCTGCCAAAGTGATGGAAGGTGGTAGAAAAGCATGCAGGGATGCAGGAATTCCTTTGGCAGGAGGACATAGCATTGATAATCCGGAACCAATATTTGGTCTTGCAGTTACAGGAGTAATCAACATTAGTGACTTAAAACGTAATAATTCCGCTCAACCAGAAAGTAAACTTTATCTTACAAAACCTTTAGGAGTAGGTATTTTGTCAACCGCTCAAAAGAAAGGTTTACTGGAAGAAGTTCACAAACATATAGCAGCTAATTCAATGCTTATTTTAAATGATGTAGGTGTTGAGTTGGCAAAAATGAAAGAAGTAAATGCGTTAACGGATGTTACCGGATTTGGACTATTAGGGCATTTATTAGAGGTGTGTGAAGGAAGTAATGTTTCGGCAATTATTAATTACAATAAAATACCTGTATTTCCTGAAATAAAAGAATACTTAAAAAAGAATTGTATTCCTGGAGGAACATTAAGAAACTGGGACAGTTATGGCTTTAAATTGGAAATTACCAATGAAGAACAAATAGCTATTTTATGCGACCCACAAACTAGTGGAGGGTTGTTAATTTCAGTTAGTGACGAGGCTTCAGGAGAAGTAGAAACACTATTAAAGAGTAGAGGCTTAATTGCTCACCCATTTGGAAAATTGGTTAAAAAAACGAATACACCGATTCAGGTATTAGCCTAATTTTTTTCTTCGAGTAGTCTTTAAAATAAAAGTCGTGGAGTTATTTAATATATTTCACACAACAATAATTACATTTGTTTCTCTAAAATTTACAAATTATGAAATACACTGCTATAGATAAATCGTTATACATTTTTAACAGGAAAAATTTTGCCAAAAAATTAAAACCTAAATCGGTTGCCATTTTTAATTCTAACGATATAATGCCAACAAACGCAGATGGCACCATGCAATTTCGGCAAAATAACGATTTGTTGTATTTAAGTGGAGTCGATCAGGCAGAATCTATTTTGGCTATTTTCCCAGATGCTGCCAATCCAAAACACCGCGAAATATTGTTTGTGAAAGAAACCAGTGAATTGATTGCAATATGGGAAGGTGAAAAATTAACTAAAGCTGCAGCAACGCAACAATCAGGAATTGAAACCATTTATTGGACTTCGGAGTTCGATCAAATTTTTCTTGCCTTAGCTGTTGAAGCTGAAAACATTTATTTAAATCAAAACGAACATTTAAGAGCCGTTACAGTTGTTGAAACCAGAGACGATAGGTTTGGTAAAGCCTGCAGAGCAAAATACCCTTCTCATAAATTTGAACGATTGGCTCCTATTATGAAAACATTACGACCAATAAAATCAAAATTGGAAGTGGAGACTATTCAACATGCCTGCAACATTACTGAAAAAGGATTTAGGCGAGTTTTAAAATTTATAAAACCTGGTGTAATGGAGTACGAAATTGAAGCAGAATTTGCTCATGAATTTTTAATGAATCGTTCACGAGGATTCGCTTATGAACCCATTATTGCTTCTGGATTTAATGCATGTGTATTACATTACATCGAAAACAACAAAGAATGTAAAGCAGGAGATGTTATCTTAATGGATGTTGCTGCAGAATATGCTAACTATGCTTCTGATATGACAAGATGTTTACCTGTAAGCGGTAAATTTACTGCTCGACAACGTGCAGTTTACGATGCTGTTTTACGGGTTATGAATGCGGCAAAAGGAATGCTCGTTCCTGGAACCATTCACGATGAATACCAAGAAGAAGTTGGGAAAATTATGGAATCAGAACTCATTGGATTAAAATTAATTGATAAACATGATGTTGCCAAACAAGATGCTAAAAACCCATTGTATAAAAAATATTTTATGCATGGCACTTCCCACCACATGGGCTTAGATGTGCATGATGTTGATAGTAGAACTACTCCTTTTGCCGCAGGAATGGTGTTGACCATTGAACCTGGAATTTATATTAGAGAAGAAAATTTAGGGATTCGATTAGAAAACAATATCCTTATTACCGAAAAAGGACAGTTTGATTTAATGGCTAATATTCCATTAGAAGCAGAAGAAATAGAAGATTTGATGAATTCTTAAATCACTCCACCCTTTCTTCCAAAAGTTTCCTCCCTTGAGGGAGGATTAAAGTGGGTGAAATAAAAACTAGCGTGAAAGAACAATTCATAAAATTTAAAAATATTAATGTAAGCTTTACTGATACTGGAAAAGGTAAAGCAGTTGTTTTTTTACATGGATTTTTAGAGACTAAAAAAATATGGGAGTTCTTTGCCAAACAACTCTCTAAAACACAACGGGTAATTACTATTGATTTGTTAGGACATGGCAAAACTGACTGCTTAAGTTATGTGCACACCATGGAAGAAATGGCAGAAGCTGTTCAAAAGGTTTTACATCATTTAAAATTGCGTAAATACTTTTTAATTGGACATTCTTTGGGAGGTTATGTTAGTTTAGCATTAGCTGAAAACTATCCTGATCATATCAAAGGACTGTGTATGTTTCACTCTTCATCGCACTCAGATAATGAGCAGAAACAAAAAGATAGAGATAGATTGATAAAAGTAGTGAAACGAAATCCTAAAATTTTTATTGACGAAGCAGTTCCAAATCTTTTTAACACCAACTACAAACCTTACCATAAAGAAATAATTCAGATTAAGGAATTAGCGGAAGCAACTTCTAAACAAGGAATAATAGCAGCTTTAGAGGGAATGAAAATAAGATTAGAACGGGAAATTATTATAAAATTTGCTCCCTATCCAGTGCTTTACATCATCGGCGAAAAAGATAATATTTTGCCTTGTAATGATTTAATTAAACAAGCTAAATTACCCGAAAACGGATCTTATTTGTTGCTAAAGAACGTTGGTCACATGGGTTTTATAGAAGCAGAACAAGAAACATTTGATGCTGTAAAACAGTTTGTATTAAAAAATTAAACACGCTCTATTTTCCATTAAATTCACTCATGGTTCTGCCTAAGCCAATGGTGCCAAAACTTTTAATTGTTTGAATTGCTTTTTCTAACCTTTCAGGAAGTAGTGCTTTTTCTTCTGGAGCAAACTCTCCCAACACATGGTTAATTTGTTTGCCCTTTACAAACTCACTTCCAACACCAAAACGTAAACGAGAAAAATCAGTATTACCCAATGTTTCAACAATGTTTTTTAATCCATTATGTCCACCATCACTTCCTTTTCCTTTTAAACGTAAAGTGCCAAATGGCAAAGCAATATCATCGGTGATAACCAGTATGTTTTCTTGTTTTATTTTTTCTTGTTGAAGATAATAATTAACCGCTTTTCCACTTAAATTCATATAAGTGGTGGGTTTGATAAGGATAAAAGTTCTGCCTTTAAATTTATAAGTGGTTGTAAAAGCTAGCCTACCAGACTCAAAAAAAATATTGGATGCTTTAGCCAAAGCATCCAATACCATAAAACCAATATTATGTCGTGTATTTTCGTATTCAGAGCCAATGTTGCCCAGACCTACAATTAAATACTTCATCGCTCAAATTATTCAGCAGCAGCTGTTTCTTCTTTTGCAACAGGAGTAGCACCTTCTGCGCTAGCTTCTGGTTTTACTTCTTCTTCAAGTACAGCAACTCTACTCATTTTAACGGCAATCACAACAGAGTTTGCAGCGTCTAAAAATGTTAAGCCATTTACTTTTAAATCACCAACTTTAATAGATTGACCTATTTTTACATCAGTAATATCTAATTCAATTGTTTCTGGCAAAGCAGTAGGAAGTCCAATAACTTTTAATCGTCTAGTCACTATTCTTAATTTTCCACCAGCTAAAACTCCTTGTGAAACTCCAGTAACAGTAACAGGAATTTCAATAACAATAGGTTTGTCATTAGCTACTTCTAAGAAGTCAACATGAAGAGTTCTATCAGTAACTGGATGAAACTGAACTTCTTTAATTATTGCTTTAAATTTAGCTCCATCAATATCTAAATCAACAAGGTGAACTTCGTGAGTATTGATTAATTTGTTGAATTTTATCTCTTCAACAGCAAAAAGAATACTTTCTTTTCCACCATAAAGATTACAAGGTACTTTTTTTTCTTTTCTAAGGGAATTAGCATCTGATGCTCCTCTTTCTGTTCTCTTATTACCGCTTAACGCTACTGATTTCATTATAAATAGGTTTTTAATTAACAAATAAATGATTCACTAATCGATTCGTGAGTAGTTACTTTTTTTATAACATCAGAAAATAAATTGGCAACAGAAAGTACTTTTATTTTAGCACTTTGATGGGCTAAAGGTATGGTATCTGTAACAATTATTTCTGTTAGTTTTGAGTCTTCAATTTTTTTGTAAGCATCTCCAGATAAAATAGGGTGAGTAGTCATCGCTCTTACGCTTGTTGCCCCATTTTCTATCATAATGCTAGCTGCTTTGGTTAATGTTCCAGCAGTATCAACCATATCATCTATAATAATAATGTCTTTTCCTGCTACATCACCAATTAAAAGCATATCGGAAATTTCGTTCGCTTTTTTTCGATGTTTATAACAAACCACCACCTCTGCATGTAAATATTTAGAGTAAGCATTAGCTCTTTTAGCGCCTCCCATATCTGGAGAAGCAATAGTCAAATTAGGTAGTTTTAAACTTTGAATGTAGGGGATAAAAATTGTGGAGGCAAATAAATGGTCAACAGGAACTTCAAAAAATCCTTGAATTTGATCGGCATGTAAATCCATGGTCATTATTCGGGTTACACCCGCAGCTGCAAGCATGTTGGCAGCCAATTTTGCTCCTATTGGTACTCTTGGTTTATCTTTTCTATCTTGTCGTGCTAAACCAAAGTAGGGTATAATAGCTACGATGCTGTTTGCCGATGCTCTTTTTGCAGCATCAATCATCATCAACAACTCCATTAAATTATCGGCTGGTGGAAAAGTGGATTGAATAATAAATACATCTGCTCCACGAACAGACTCTTCAAATGAAGGTTGAAATTCGCCATCGCTAAAAGTATTGATAATCACATTTCCCAATGCAGTACCATGCTTAGCAGCTATTTTTACTGCTAAATCCATTGATGCTCTACCTGCAAATAGTTGTGTTTTTGTCATTACTCTTAGTTTTCCCTACATTTAAAAGGGCTGCAAATGTAATAATTTAATAGCTATCCGTCAAATAATTATTCATAATCTGAGCAAATATTTAAGCGAATAACTTTTAGGTATCAAAACTATTCAATATTTTCGCAATTCGTTAATGCCCAGATGGCGGAATTGGTAGACGCGCACGACTCAAACTCGTGTTCTAACGAGTGCGGGTTCGATTCCCGCTCTGGGTACTGAAAGCCTCAACGAAAGTTGAGGTTTTTTTATTCTATAACTGTTTTTTTGTGTAAACTTATTTTAGAACGAGACACTCCAACTAACCATTTTTTCTCCCGAAAAGTTGCTAAGTTTGAGTATGGCTTTTTTGTTGCTAGATTAAATGAGTGATAATGTTTTGTAACAACAAAAACTAAAAATAAGAAAAAAAAGTAATACCAACCATCATTTTTCTCCTCCTACTTCAACCCATCAATGGTAACATTCACTTTTCCATTAATGTTTAAAAAAGCAATAATGGCTTTGTTGGTGAGTTGAATTTTTTTAAACTCAATATCATCTATGTTTCCATTGATAAAAACCCCTGGCATAGGCGAATAGTTTTTGGTGTAAGTTAGCATCGTTTGTTTGCCTTCTTCTAAATTTGGGCTAATGGAATAACGACAAGCTTCTCTTATTTTTTTTAAAATGTAACTCGAAGCCAACCAATTGGCAGAACGTAAAATTTTACTTTTGGTATCTAACACATAATCCAATTGGTCGAAATATATTTCTTTGGTAGCTTCGTTGTATTGCGGAAATCCTGATAAATAAATGGTTCCGTTTACACTTCCTAATAAATCTAATGCAATCACCATTTTTCCTTCTTTGTGCCATATTGCTAAGTTCTGAACGGTCACTTTTTTCTTACCCTCGCCAAACTCTTGTCCTTGAAAGTTTTTTAATATTATTTTGGTTGCCTCTTGGTAGGTAGAAACGGCAACGATGTTGGCAATTATTTTGTCGGGCATTTTAGAAACTGGTTTCAATAAAATTTTGTTTCTATCAAATTTTGTTTCTGGTTTTGGTCCTATCAGTGTTTCGATAAAACATTTTAACCCCATTTCCATTTTTAAATTGTTATTTTTAAGCATCGCATCAGTTGCATATAACTCAACAGGAACAATACGCAACCAGCTTTCGTATTCGGCATTTATTTCGGTTGGAGTACAAATTTTTTCTAACGCATCCAACACGTTGGGTTTAAAATCTAACGATTGTTTAATTCCATCATCAATACTTTTTTCGATATCTGCTTTAAAATATTTGATGGCAGGGTTTATTAAATAAGTAATGGCAATACTTTTCCCCGCAATCGTAATGGTAGGGCTTTGGTTCCAATCTAACGATTTTAGTTCGGTTTGGGTATTTAATTTCCAGTTGGTTAAACCAATAGCGCTCACTAAATTTACTTTGCCATCTAATTTTATTTCACGGGTATCGTACAACTTAACTCCAAATTTATCGATGCCATACCGATAATTGATGGTTGCTTTAAGTGGCAAAATGGTTTTTATTTTTCCTTCTTGATTATTCTCTAGTACGATGGGAGCCAACTTCCAAATTTTAACGGTTAAATTATCATCTTCAATGTTGTTGTCTTCATAAATCAAACCGTTCAACGATTTGTTTAATTGATTTTCTACATCTTTTAATTGGATGGAAATAGGCAAACTAACAAAAGAAGTTGCGTTGTCGTAAACTAAAGGACTAGCATCATCAGGCTCGGGTTTTAATGCAGCAATTTTTTGGGTAGAAGTACAACTCGAAAAAATAAGTCCAATTAAAAAGAAAAAAATTAACGATTTGTACATAAAGGCTAACATAGTTTCAAAAAATCAAAGTTGCTAATTTTTTACACAAAAAACACCAATTTAAAACAGTATCAAATATGATGGATATGTAGCTTTATTTAACTGAGTAAAAAACTTTTTTCCTTTAACTGCATAAAAATAGGTGATTTGTGTATTTTTAAGGTCAAATTTGAAAAAAACAGGACTGATTATTTTTATATTTAACTAATTCGATGCTTAAACAAGGCCATACCAATCCTCTAAACATTGTAGTAATTGTAGCTGCATTGGGTTATTTCGTTGATATTTATGATTTAATTCTTTTTAGCATTGTAAGAGTTCCTAGTTTACAAGAAATAGGTATCGCTGCTGATGAAATTAAAAACGCAGGAGTTTATCTTTTAAACATGCAAATGATTGGGATGCTTTTGGGAGGAATTGTTTGGGGAATTTTGGGCGATAAAAAAGGAAGATTATCTACGCTGTTTCTAACAATTTTACTGTATTCGCTTGCCAATATTGCTAACGGATTTGTGCAAACACTTAACCAATATGCAGTACTTCGAATTATTGCCGGTTTCGGTTTGGCTGGTGAATTAGGTATAGGAATTACATTAGTTTCGGAAGTGATGACTAAAGAAACTCGTGCTTGGGGAACAAGCATTGTATCAGGAGTAGGAATTGCAGGAGCAGCATTGGCTTTTTGGGTTTCGGAATGGGGCTGGAGAGAAGCTTATTGGGTGGGAGGAGTTTTAGGATTATTATTACTTGCTCTTCGGGTTTATATTCACGAGTCAGGAATGTTTGATAAATTAAAAGCATCCACAGCTAAACGGGGGAATTTTTTAAGCCTTTTTAAAGACCGTAAAAAATTTATAAAATATATTTCATCCATTTTTGTTGGAATTCCTGTTTGGTTTACCATAGGTGTTTTGGTTACTTTTTCAAAAGAATTTGGAGAAGCCTTAGGAATTACTGGTCCAGTCAGTCCAGGAAAATCAATTATGTATCATTACGCTGGAGCAGCAATTGGAAGTGTTTTAACAGGCTATATTAGTCAAAAATTAAAATCAAGGAAAAAGGCATTATGGATTGCTATCATTTCACTTTCATTTTTAAGTGTTTGGTATTTCTCCGCTGGTGGTTACACTCCCGAACTTTTTTATCTAATACTTTTCATACTTGGACTTGCTAATGGATATTGGGCAGTATTTGTTACTGTTGCTTCCGAACAGTTTGGCACTAACATTCGTTCAACAGCAACCACTACCATCCCCAATTTTGTAAGAGGAGCAACTGTTCCAGTATTAATTTGGTGGAAATACATGTCCGATGGAATGGGCATTATTCAATCGTCCATCATTGTAGGTGCAACAGTTATTGTGTTGGCAATTGTTGCAGTTTTCTTTTTAGAAGAAAGTTATGGAAAAGATTTAGATTACCTGGAAACAGATTAATTAGAAGAAGACTAAGCCTACAAATTAATTTTTTTGCTAAAAGATTCTCATGTGCTAATAGTGTTATTAGTTCACCTTTTCCTTTTGTGAAAATAATAAAAGACCTTTTTATCTTTTATTGAATTATTTCATATATTTGTAGAATAAACAAAAAAATAAAAAATTATGGAAACATTAGATGTAACGCAAATAGAACCAAAATTTAAACATTCAACGATTTTTCAACGCTTTGATGCATTGAATGGAGGGGAATCTTTCATTATTCATAATGATCATGACCCAAAACCACTTTATTACCAAATGGTAGCAGAAAGAGGTCAAACTTTTGATTGGGAATATATTTTGGAAGGACCACAGTTTTGGGAAGTGAAAATTAGCAAATTAAATAGTGGTGAAAAAGCTCTTACAATAGGAGAACTAGTTGCTGCTGATTATAGAAAAGCTGAGGTATTTAGCAAATTTGGATTAGATTTTTGTTGCGGCGGAAAAAAATCATTAAAAGATGCTTGTAATGAAAAAGGAATTGACGAAAAAATGGTCGCATCGGCTCTTGCGGAGGTTGAAAATCAGTCGAAAAACACACAACACGATTTTAATTCTTGGGAGTTAGATTTTTTAACAGATTACATCATAAATGTACATCACAAATATGTAAAAGAAAATGTAAGTATGCTTTACGAATACAGCGATAAAGTAGCTAACAGACATGGCAGCAACCATTCAGAAGTAATTAAAATTGCTCAGTTTTATGAAAAAATTGCCATAGAATTAAAATCACACATGGAAAAAGAAGAAAAAATGCTTTTTCCATACATCAAACAGTTGGTTGCTACTAAAAAAGAAAATGGTAAAATAGCATCTTCTGCATTTGGAAATATCGAAAATCCAATCAACATGATGTTGTCAGAACACGAAATGGTTGGTGAATATATGGCTGAAATACATCAGTTGAGTAATAATTTTACTCCTCCAGCCGATGCTTGTTCTTCTTACCAAGTGCTTTATAGTAAATTGGATGAATTTGAAAAAGATTTACATCAACATATTCATTTAGAAAATAATATTCTTTTTCCAAAAGCCATAGAATTAGAAAAAGAATTGCTGAATTAACGCACATTCATCTTTCAAAAAATTACAACTGAATTTTGGAAAAAATGAAAATTAATCAACAAACTAAAATATCGATTCTGATTAAAGAAAATGGAAAAACCATAGATGCCATTGCTTCTATTAATCCACATTTTAATAAGTTACGTAATCCGATATTGCGTAAGGTGTTAGCTGCAAGAATTACCATCGAAGATGCTGCTCGTATTGGAAAATGCGACATAGAAGTGTTCTTCAAAAAATTAGCAGAAATAGGTTTTGAGGTGGGGGAAAATCCAATTTTAAAATCCGAAAAAATAGAAAAAACTCCATCTAATGAAATTCTAAATGCCATTAAATTATCAAAAGTTACTTCCTTAGATGTTCGACCAACCATAGCAAAAGGCGAAGACCCATTTAAAGAAATTATGGGAGCTTTAGAAATACTCCAAGACGGATTTGCTTTAGAGATTATCAATACTTTCGAACCTACTCCTCTCATTAAAATTGTAAACGCTAAAGGATATGTGAGTATGGTAAAAATAGAAGAAGAAGTAATTTATACTTATTTCTTAAAATCAGAAGGGGTTCAAAAAACACCGTCAAACAACAAGTTAGTATTTAAAGTTTCCATCGATGAACTGGAAAAAGAAAAAGCCAACTGCAAAAAGGAAGTACATGAAGTGGATGTTCGAGATTTAGAAATGCCTTTGCCTATGGTTACTATTTTAAAGGAATTAGAAGAGTTGAAAGAAGGTAATGTTTTGTATGTTCATCACAAAAAAATCCCTCAATATTTGTTACCAGAATTGGCTGAACGAAATTTTAAAACTTGGATTGCTGAAGTGGACGATGAAAATGTTAAATTGTTAATTCACCCCTAAATGAACCAAATAGCCAGTCAAAATGCTCCTTCACCTTGGATAGTTGTTCCTCATTTCGTTTTTGGTGGATTGACATGGCTTGTTGTTACACTTTTGATTGTTTTTAATCCAGCAGCTTTTACACAGCATTTTTTTAATCCTATTTTGCTTTCCATAACGCATTTGTTGGCGTTAGGTTGGGTAACCATGGTTATTTTTGGTGCGTTATACCAACTCATCCCTGTTATTTTGGAAGTAAAATTATATAGCGAAAAATTGGCTTTTTCGTCATTTATTTTACTCAGTTTGGGAGCTATTTTATTGGCAATTTCTTTTTGGAATTTTTCGTTTGGAAATTGGATGTATGTTTCAGGTAGTTTAATTGTAATTGCTGTTGGTTTTTTTGTTACTAATGTTGTTGTTACAGCCTATCAGTCCGTCAAAAAAAGCATAGAAAGAACATTCATTATCACTGCGGTAATTTGGTTGTTTTTTACGGTTTTAGCAGGATTAGTCTTGGCAATTAATTTCGCATATCCTTTTTTAAAAGTTTCACATTTAGAATTGTTAAAACTTCATGCTCACGCTGGGCTGGTGGGATGGTTTGTTCAGTTAATTATTGGTGTAAGCAGCAAATTATTACCCATGTTTATGGTCGCTCACAACCTAAATACAAAAAAATTAACGATTGCTTATTACCTTATTAATAGTGGATTAATTTTTGGAATTATTTCGCTATTTATACAGTTTAATTATGGTGTAATTATTAGTGTAATAATGGTTGTAATTGGTATTTTGTGTTACTTATCTTATATTTATGAAGCCTATCAGAAAAGAGTAAAAAAACAACTCGATATTGGAATGAAACAATCCGCTCTTTCTTTTGTTATTTTAGTTATTCCTCTAATTGTAATTTTGATGTTGAATTTTGAAATCCCTCAGAGCCTAACTTTACCTTTATCTGTAGCTTATGGAAGCACCATTTTTATTGGATTTATTACTTCTTTAATTATGGGGCAAACCTACAAAACCTTGCCGTTTATTATTTGGCTAAAAGTTTACAGAGGTAAAATTGGAAAAGTAAAGATGCCCTTACCAAAAGAACTTTATACAGAAAAAGTAGCTATTGCACAACTGTGGCTTTTTGCAATAGGATTTATCCTGCTTTTTGCAGGAATAATTACAATAATAACTACCTTAATAATGATAAGTGGTATTGTTTTGTTTTTATCCGTTTCGCTGTACAATTATAATATCTTTAAAATAATTTTTCATCAACCAAAAAATATCGAATAATGAATACAACCAAAGAAAACATAATTGAATTACTCAAAGGAGTAATCGATCCCGAGTTAATGGTAAATGTTGTTGATTTAGGGTTAGTTTATGAAGTAACGGTAAATGAATCAGACCATAAAATCAATATTAACTTAACACTTACTTCACCTGGTTGCCCAATGGGCGATATGATTGTAGAAGATGCTAAACAGCTAATTACAGCAAACTATCCCGATTATCAAGTAATAATAAATTTGGTTTGGGAACCAGCTTGGACGCTAGAAAATTTAACAGAAAAAGGCAAAGCAGCATTAGGTAAAATATAAAATAGAATAATGTTATCACAAAAATGCAAATACGCCATTAGAACTGTTTTGTACCTCTCCATCGAAGGTAATAAAACTCACCCTAAAGGAGGTAAGGAAATTTCGACAACGCTTAAAATTCCAGAAGCTTATACAGGAAAAATATTGCAAGAATTGGCAAAAAAAAATATCATTACTTCTGTTAAAGGTCCTGGTGGAGGGTTTTATTTGTCGGAAAAAAACTTACATGCCCCAATGATTAATATTATTGAAATTATTGATGGGTTATCCTTTTTTGATTCTTGTGGTATTGGACTTTCCAAATGTTCTAATGAACATCCTTGTCCTATCCACAATGATTTTAAGATAGCTCGAGAACATCTTAAAAAAACATTTATCAATAAATCGGTTTTGGAATTGGCTAAAGAAATTAAAACCAACGATTTTACGTTAGTGAGGTAGCTTATTAATAGGATAAATTTAACTTTCTAACAGCAAAGAATAACTGAAATTATATCATAATTCGGCAAGATTAAAACGAAGCAACAAAACTTACGATTAATAAAACAACTTTTTTCTTTCTTTAGAACATGCTAAAATAGTTGTTAAAAAATAAAAACTTTCTTTTCAATGCTAAAAATACATAACTAGCAGTATTACTGTATGTTAACTATAATTAATAGCTTATTATTTTTTCTTTAATACAGCCAAATAAAAATTAAATAGAAATCTGGAAACTGCGAAATTGCATTAATTTTTTGTGTTTTTATGATTTTTTTACTTGTGAATTTACATTTTTTAATATGACTTGAATCATTAAAAGAGAAATAGTTCGAATCTAAATTTGTAGTGTTAGAGGATGTTAATTTCTAACATAAAATTAAAATGAATTATTAACCAAAATCTAAAGTTATGAAAAAAATATTTCTGCTTTTTTTATTATTTCTAGGGTTTGTTGCTGTTAACACAACAAAAGCCCAAGTCTACTCAATGATAGTAGATGATCAAACATCAGGTATAGTAGCTTACCCTCTAGACGATGTAAATGTGTTAACATTTACCACTACAGATGTAAATGCAAACGTACTAGGTACAGTTATCCCTTACGTGATGAACGATGTAAACAAAATTACATTTGACTTTTGGATTGGAATAAACGAAAACCCTGCAATTGCAACAGTTGGAGTTTATCCAAATCCAACTAATGGAGTGACAACTCTAAACATTAACGATGAAACTGCTACAGAATTTGTAGTTAACATCTATAATGTTACAGGAGCACTTGTTTCATCAAATACATTTGCTTTAAACGGTGGTGTGTTAAATGAAAACATTGATCTTTCTTCTTATGTAAATGGTCTTTACATGATAAGAATAAGTACAGGTAATGATGTAATTACCAAAAAAATAATAAAAAATTAAATAATTAAGAAAGTTATAAACGACAATTTAAAAAATTATAAATTATGAAAACAATGAAATCAATTTTAGTACTATTTGTGTTAGCTGTAACAGCTAATATCGGATTTGCACAAAAACAAATCATCCTTCACCAAAGTACTGGTGAGGATTATATATCAACTACTTTGAAGGTAGACAGTATAACATTTCAAGATTTTGCTGCTCCTGGAACAGCTTATATCAATACTTATACCGACTCTAATGCTGTTGGGATGAACTCTCATTCTAAAGTAACATGGGATGCACAGTACAAAGGTAACGTAGGTATTATAGCTGGAGGATTTGATGAGAACCCATCTGATATTATATTTGATGAAGCAAATCCTGCAAACATTGCATTTGAAGGAAAAGTAAGACTTTCTACCACCAATACTTTTGAGCCTGGTAGAGAAGGACCTGGACATTGTGTTGTTAGCAGTATGGGTACATTATATGATTCACACTACGATACCATTCAAGCGGATTCACTTTACTCTAGTTCAACTGGAAATTATCAGGTAATTGCTGCTGATACAGTTCTTGTTTGGGATGCACCTGTTGATTCTACAGACTGGGCATATTTAACTGTTGCTGCTGGTGATATGTATGCTTATGGAGATGGTTATAAAACTACTAATGCTCAGTTTACTTACAAAGGCTTAACTACTTCTGAAACTTTATACATGAAATATTTAGGTTTAATACAGACCTATTATACTTTTGAAGCAGAATTTCAATTTTTGGCTTCTTCAGTTTCTACTGATCCAAGATATTGCAGCGGAAATATAAAAAGTATGGTACATGTAAAAATGCACATGAAATATAAATAAGTTTATAGTGTTTATTAAAAAAATAACCTCGTATGATTCAGCGTATGAGGTTATTTTTTGTTTAATAGTTCAGCTACGTTCAGTATAAAAGGGCTCAATGCAACATTGCTCAGAACAAAAATTACTTTTTCTTTCAGAAAAATCAAGCCGACAAAATTTATAGTTTAAAACTAATTATACTCAGTTATTAGTCGTTCCACTTTTTGATTCTTAAATAGGCAAAAAGAGTAAATACCAATGTAACGCTAATTCTAAAAAATAATGCCCCAACAGTTTTAGTTTCATATAATCCCCCATTGTTAATATGAATAAAAAAACCAATTAAGGCAGCAATTAAAAGAACAACTGTAACTCCTAAAATTTGATACGTCCACTTTTTAAGTTTTAAAAATCCATAAGCCGCTACTAAGTACAATAAGCCACAAATAAAGTTTGTCCAAACAACAAACATTACATAATTCCCTTCTTTGGCTCTAATTCCAAACCAATCAAAAATAATAGAACTACTTAAAAATAAGGTTAATCCAGCAAATGCTATTAATACAACAATAAGAAGATAGGTGAGAGTTGTTTTCAATTAGATAGAGATTGGTGTAAATCTATTTAGGCAAAATAAAGATAGAATTATTGTTTAATAAATTTTTGGATTAAAGTTTCTTTTTCCCCCAATAATTTTATTAAATAAATTCCATTGGGTAAATCGGAAACATCAATAGAATTATTAACGGGTGAAATTGATTTTATTACTTTCCCAGAAATATCTATAATTTTTATTTCATTAAATTCAATAGCCTTATTTATGGTAATATAATTTGATGAAGGATTTGGATAAATATCAATTACATGGAGCGGAATTTCTTCTTTTATTTCTGTAATAGAGTAAGTTCCTGATCTATATTGAATAGTTCCTGAACTGTTATTTTGCCACACAACAAAAATAGTTCCATTAAAAAGAGTTACATCTGTATTTAATGCATTAATAGATGTAACAGTGTCATATAAAGTGGGAAGACCATTTTTTATATCATTGGTAAATAAAATGGGAAGCTCACTTAATCCACCAACAATTTGTTTCCAAACAATTGCAGTAGCAGAACCGGAATTAGCTATTCGAGGAAAATTTTGCTGCGTTAATCCAGAAATGTTTCCTGTCATTAATATTCCAGTAGAATTTGCTAAAGAAGAGATGGAGGATTTATTAAAATATACGCGATTCATACCGCTGGCTTTGCTCATAAAAGTAGAATAAAGAGTGTCTCCAATAATAAAACCATCTGGACCAGAAGATGGGCATGACGTGACCAACCAATTTAGTTGATTAATATTCATCCCTCCAGTAAAAGTAATCCCATAATCAGTTGAAATTCCAGCCCATGAATCTCTAATATTATTATCATTATCTCGATAAAGCATGGCAACAGTGTTAGTTGAGGTTGTAATAGCACCTGGGCAACATTCGCAAACTTCTGATGTTGGACTACTCCACCCACTGGCAATAGTATCTGGCAGATAAGAGCTGCCATAATCAAAGGATCTTGTAACTACCCATTTAGCATCTCCAAATGAAGAATTGTATTTCATAAATCCAATAATAGGATGACCTAAATCATCTGTTGTAATTGTAGGAAAGCTAGACAAGTTACTTCCAATATTTTCTACTTGCACAGGTAATGAAAAGGTGACTCCACCATCAAAAGAATTCATGCACCAAATATGGCTATTGCTTGAAGATTCGGGTGTTTGCTTGAAAACGACGTAAACAGTATCGCCATGTGAAGCAATGTTTGGACCAAACCAGTTAGAGCCAGCCACCGTTATAGTTCCTGGGTTTAAAGCAACAGGAGTTGAAAAATTGCTTCCTAACCATCTTGAAAACATCACATTAGATGAATGATTCCATACAACAATAGGGTTGCCCAATTTATCCATAACTATTCTAGGGTGGTCATTTCCAAAAGAAGACACAGCAATATTAGATGTGGCATTCCAGGAAATTTGACTCTGAATAGTTGAAAAAATAAAAGAACATAAAACCGCAAGTAGTATTTTTCTCCCCATTAGGCAAATATTATTTTCAATAAAGATATGAAAAATATTTTTATCTATAAAAAAGCCACTACTTCTAGTGGCTTGTGTTTTGACCCTCCTCCTGGGCTCGAACCAGGGACCCTTTCCGATAAATCGGGATCAGATGCTCGAATCATTCCATCCATCATGAATAATCATTTGAATAAAAGATTTACTTTTTTGTTTTTTAATAAATTTCTCCACTCGAAGAGCTTCAGTTTTAGAATCAAACTCAAGTATTTTTAACAAAATCCATGGCTGACCTCTTTTTGTCCAAATTTTATTAAAAGGAGAGTTATGAAATTCAAGTCTGTTGTCAGTATTTTCTGAGAAACCTACATAATATTTATCAATCCGTTCAGAAAATAAAATATACACATAGAACATCTTATTCATAATACCTGAAATAAAAAAAGCTGTACATTGTACAGCTTTTTGCTCCTCCTCCTGGGCTCGAACCAGGGACCCTCTGATTAACAGTCAGATGCTCT
>CAYHWX010000074.1:0-19381 GCA_964360245.1 uncultured Vicingus sp. | reverse complement strand
GTTACCATCGAGAAGAGTAAAACTCATGAAAAGATCAGTGGCGTCGTCTAAATTGTCATTAGCGCCAGAAAGTTGAAGGGGGCCAGTGAGGCGCTCTCCCCAGCAATAGGCACGATTGTAAGTCCCTTTAATGGAATCGGCTGCGGGCATTGAAAGTCCAATGAAGGCAGCTCCTTCCCAACTCCAAACTGGATCAGTGAAAGTGGTCGAATTATAGGCCGTGGCATCCCACAGATCGACAGAGGTCACCAGCGTACGAGCGACAGTAGAGTGAGTGATAGCGGTCAAATTGGAAAAATCTGTTTTAAGTGAGAGATTACCAAGTTTTGCTATAATGTGAGATTTTGTTCTATCAGCGCAGCCAATATCTGGGAGACAATCATAAATACCCCAGTCATTCGTAACTCCATTCTCCTGGGAGTTATACAACGTCCATACAAAACCACCATTCACTGTGATTCCGCCATAGTTTTTTTGAATTCGATTATTGAGGGCCCTTACAACCACATCAAAATATTCTTCTACACCATCATCTGTGGAGCAGGTATTGGTGAAATCAGCGCAAACCATTTCTTCTAAAATGATGGCCTTCTTCTTTCCTTTGTCGCTCAGTTGGTAGATTGCTGAATCAAGATTACCTCCAACCGCCTGGGCGCGTGAACCATGGTGAACTAAAACCATATCATAGAGATCCAGGTTAAGCAGCTCCAGCTCTCCGGTTGAAATTGTATTGATCCCGATGGGATGACGAAGATTCCCACTTAAGTCTACGTCGATTTGCCGAAGATAAGTTGCCATTTCATCGTACCAACTGACTAAGGTGGTGACCATCGTAGTGACATTGGCGGGGGCTACGTCATACCAGATATAGGCCATCGGTTCATTTTGTATTCCCCAGATGATATTGTTGTAATTTTTGAATTCTTCAACAATGGCAGCAAGCCATTGTTTGTTGAGAACGTTATCTGAACCATAATTGCGAAATTGATCGAAAAGAGTCACATCCACCAAAATACCTTCTACAGCACATTTGTTAATAAAGTATTTGATAAGGTTAATGACTGTCGTGTTCAATGAAGTTGTGGTCTGGCAGCCTACCGGAACGTTATCAGTCGCCCCACCACCAGTTTCACAATAATTAATGACCACTCTCACCCCGTTGAGTCCGGCGTTTTGCAAATCTTGCACCACCAGATCTAAAAATGCGTGAGGGTCAGCTTTGAGGGCCACTCGACTCCAGAAGAGATCGTGGTAGGCCGTCGATGTGCCATTGTCATATTTTGTGGCCAAACCGCCAAAGGCCTGATTGGAAATAATCGCACCCAGCACCTTCACTGGATGTTCTTCACCAGCAAAAACCCCTTGATAGGAGGCCACGAGTGCCCCATCAATCACTCTCAGATAAGGAAAAGTTGGAAGATCTTGACTAGTTGAACTGGTACCGGATGCCGTCGTTGCGGATTCTTTACTGCATCCGCTTAGAAATAGTGTGCAGAATGCCAGCATACAGACGATTTTCAACATTGATCGACCTTGATGGTCGACTTTTCGGTATTATCATAGAAGAACTTGAAAGGATTTATCACTCTTTACGTGTCTGAGACTTCTGCTCTAAAATCTTGAAACTATGGCAAAAAAAAATACGATGCCTTTGCTGTTTGAACAGGAATATTGGAAAAAAAATTACTCTGACCCTTTGCCCATGGATTGCATTGGAAATGCGCGCCAGCATGCCGCTTATATGCAATTTTTTTTTGGCTTAGATTTAATCGATATTAATTCGGTGATTGATTTTGGCGTTGGCTTGGCCTTTCTTTTTCGTGAAGTTATCAAGAAGTTTATGCCCGAGCATGCTGTTGCCATAGATCCCTCTGTCTACGCTTTGACGCGGGCAAAACGTCGTTTACTGCCTCCCGTTTCCTCTATGAAGCTGGACGTTCATAATATTGATTTATGTGCCTGGGCCAAAGGCATGGGGAAACGGGGTCCGGTCTTTGACTTGGGCCTTTGCACTTCGGTATTACAATATCTCAATGAGGAGGAATTGCACCTCGTTCTGCCGGTTATGGCGCGCAAGGTGCGCTATCTTTACCTGACTGTTCCCACCGATAAGGAAATGAATCGTATGAAAAAAGAAGTAGATTTTTTTGATTCTTATGCCTTAGCGCGTTCGCGAGAATTCTATTTGAACATTCTTCATCCCCATTTCACGGTGATTGGGCGCCGTCTTTTGGAGAGCAAAGCTCATTTTTCCGAGCGAGACACTTTTTGTAGCGAACTTCTGTTTAGGTTTTAAAGGAAAAGTGTTGGGCCATCGATTGATGAAGGGTTCTATGAACTGGTGGACGAAAGTAAATATTTACAAATTCAGTCACCTATCTGGCTTCTCAGCCAGATATTGCCAACTACAGAGATGAAGAGAGACTTACAGGTCCAAGAATTTACTTTTAAGATGTTTTTCTAGTGCTTCAATCCATGAAGTGATCATTTGGAGCGTTTTTTCTTTTGAACCTAACTCCAATTTGTCTGCAAAACGAAAACTAATATCTTGATTGGATTTTACAATCTCGGGTACGGGAAAACCGAGATTAAATAAGGTTTCAACATTATATTTAGCATGCCCAGTGATATCTTCAATCTTTACGTCTTTTTTAAGAAAACATTTTTTCCCATTGATTTCTCGGCGCTCATACTCAGGATAATCCCATTCTTGATGATGCCTGATATAATTACTCGCAGCCAGAACCCCTCGGGCCCAGGAGACACCGTCTATTTTTCCACCTAGATCATACAGTGTACATTTTAGCTTCCAGCTTTCCTCTTGGTCGACTTCCCTAATCTTATAAACTCTTAACCCTATTGATAACCCCTTAGACTCAAAATTTACAACATCGCGTCTTTCTTTTTTCTTTTTCACAGGAAACTGTTTTTTGTAGTGATATATTCCGAAGGCTCCCTGTACCTTAGAATCAAGATATTTACTAATCACAATGATTAAGGCTTGGGCGAGCGCATTTTTCTCAGTTCTGTACTTATAGGCATTCTCTACGATCCAGTCATCGAGATAATCAAGACGATATTCTTCGTCTTCTGTTAATATCGTTTTTAATTTTAATTCTTTTATCTCTGTCGCGACTTCGTCAAATTCACGTACTGTAGCGATTTCATGTTTATTATAAAGTAAGCATAAATTATGAATTAACTGATTTCTTTCCTCAAAATCATATTCATTTTTGAGGAAATACAGAGCTAGATATTTTGCTGTGCCAATTTGTATTTCACTCATCCTTTAACCCTTTAAATATAAGAAAAAAGTTTTATTGGGGCCTATTCAAGTCAAGATTTGCGTTAATGATAAGAAGATGCTGCAACCGAATTTGATCGGACTTATCATTGCATTTATAAATTGAATCAATTTCTTTGAGAACACGCTCCTTCATTTGTTTCCAAATACTACGCGTTTGGGTGATGAGACTTGGCGTGAAGTCTGTTACGGATTGTACAGATATGATTGTATGAGAAATTGGGACACCTGATTTAGAAGTCGTGGAACGTGGATTTACAAAAATGCCATTGAATTGTAATAGGTTCGTAATATCCACGCTTAGCCATGGGACATTTTTCTTTTCAGGAGTCCGCAGTTCCCCCATCTCATGAATGATGATTGTTCCATCGGGCCTCAATGAATTCAATAAAACATTTAGCTGGCGTGGAATGTCAGCAAACGGAATATGATGGAGAACATTCACCATCATGATGACATCAGCCGCGATAGGAGATGCCAAATAAACTTCTCGTTCTAATAGTTCTGCTCCGGCACTATTGGCAACCTCTTCAATTTCGCGGGTATGTGGACTCTCGACACAAACGTAGCGACAATGACCAAAATGTTGGGCAGTACTCAGGCTTCTGAGAACTCTTCCGAGACCAGCGCCATAATCGATCAAGATAGTTCCTGGCTTGGACAAGCGAGCCTGAACTGTACTTGAAACCATTTCTTCCTGGACATCACCACTTTTATGATCTGCGATATCGTCAGTGTCCTCCAACAAGGCAATCCGCAAGGCGGTTATCATGTTTTCTGCTGCTTCCTTGATTGCTCCCTTTTCCATCCTTATTGAAACACATTCGTTTTCAAATATGCTGTTAATAGCACCATCAAAGTGAGCACCGTTCTCCCATCGCAGATGCGGATTACCATTGCTATCCAAGCTATGTAATATTGTCGATAGAACCCTAGCGGCTACAATTAGGTCATTAGAATCCATCTGTTGAAGCAAATCGTCTGTTCCGTAGTAAGAATATTTTTTGGTCAGCTCTTTCCCTAAATGTTCTCGAAATGCCTTTTCAAGGCTTTCATGAAATTCAGGAATTGGCTGGGGACCAGAACCAAAATTTAACGGGCTAGCCAACATTCTATCGAGGTGGGATCTATAATCTGGGATAGCACGAGTAATGATTCCACGAACTTTAGTCAATGATTGAGCACTGATATTTAATGTTCCATCGTCTCTGGGTGACTTATCAACCTTTTTTTTGCGCCGAAACATTACTACTCCTTAACT
The DNA here is from genome assembly GCA_964360245.1 of uncultured Vicingus sp. Lineage (GTDB taxonomy): Bacteria > Bacteroidota > Bacteroidia > Flavobacteriales_E > Vicingaceae. The sequence continues at coordinate 14,816 of CAYHWX010000074.1, read as the reverse complement.
GCTCTAGTCAGTCCAAATCGCCACCTAAGAGTGTGACTAGCCGTATGCCATCACGTAATATGCGGTTACTTCCTCTTGCGATAGCAACCGACTTTTTAATCGCCTGATCAAAAAATTGTGTAACGGCTTCTGTCGCCATTACAAATTCCTCGACTCATCCGAATCCTGCACATCCCTAAAAAAGAAATGGGCCACGCGGATTTGTAAATAGGACAGGCCCCGATAAGATAATCTGATTATGGGAGCTGCTGGTAATAAATTCTTTTTAATCGTTTTTACGTCGCGCAAATAAATTGCGAGTCTTTCGCTATTACCATCGATGTCTAAGGGCGGAAGCCCGACAATCAATTTACTTTCGTTTGAAAGCCAATTTTTTATTGCAGCTTTGTGATCTTTTGGAGCACTACCGCGTAAAACTTCCACTTTTCTTGGATCAGCTTCAAGGTCAGATTCTTTGTAAACAGGGATAACTGAAACGATACTTTCCCGATCCACTTCGCAACTATGGGATAGCAACAAGACCAATCTTGTTTGCACCATAAAATCTAATGGATCATCTAGCTCAAAAAGATCACCTTGAAATTGATTCAATCCTTTTGGGCTTGCTTGTATCGCTGAAAAAACAACAGGTGCTAACCTGCAACCATATTTATAGATTTCGCCATAAGGGGCCTTATAAATTCTATTTTGTGATTTGTCTGGGTCTTCTGTCTGTTTATAAATTTGACCTAAACATGAAAACGAATGGAAAACGCCTGATTTATTTTTTGGCCCAAAGACTTTAAACGGCAAATGCTCCTGTGTCGCTTTGTCCAAGTCATGGAGGAAAGTTTTATAGTTGCCGTTGTATTGTTCTACCTGTTTCACGATCACCTCTTCCTGCGAATCCAATTTCGTCTAAATATTCCTTAATTGCCGAGTTTGCAATCTGTGGCCAATACTTCTCTTCTGGATCAGAAATCACCATATTCATTAAAGAAGTTGAACCATCTTCCGGGTCATCTTGATCAATCACAACCCTGCTATTTTCCAGAATCTCACGATACATTTTTGCAGGTACCTTTGGATACTTTTGCTCCATGAATCGTATTAAGTTATATAAAAGTTCAAGCCTTTTTGCTTTGGGTGTAATGTCTCCAAGAGGCTTTTTTTCCCACTCCTGCAAACTTCTTTCCGTGACACCAAGCAAGCCTGCGAGCAAAGTCCTATTCACCCCAAGGGTGCCGGTAAGAATCTCACTGGCCTGCTTTAAGTTGTCTAATACTGGTAATGGCATAAAAACCTCCCGATGATTTATTATATCATTTCGGAAGTTTTCTGTAAAATCTTCGGAACTTTTATTCATTTATATGCTATTCCTTGTCTTTTTTAACATAACTATCTGATTTCACGGCACGCTTATTATCATGTGTTTTCAATTGGTTATCATTATCATCAAAATAGAGCTTCTGAAAGAGTTCAGTCAGCTCTCGAATTTGTTCTTTCGAAGGTTTGCGTTTATTGATCCGATCCATATCCGCATTGATCTCCACTAGGCTCCGTCGTTTTTTCATCATGACCTCCATAAAACACTCATTCTAGTTCAAAAAAACCGCCTCAAACCATTTGATATAACAGGGACTGCCCAAACGGGCAGTCCCTGAATATCTCCCTTTACGAAAATAAAGGGATTACATTATCAGTAGCATTTCTAGCGGGTAGCACATCCAACCCCTCGGCCACTCCTTTCACATCCACCCCAGAAAGTCTGAGGTAAATTTGAAAAGTTTTAAGATCACTCCAGCCGCCCATCCTCATCACCTTCAGGGGTTCAATCCCTGTTGAGAGAAGGTGGGTGGCCCAGCATGCTCTGAGAGTATGGAAAACAATTGGCTTGTTAATCCCAATTCTCTGGATAAACAATCTTAAAACCTTCGCACCAAAACCATATTTCCATTCTGGAAAACGGGGAAGGACTTGCGCCTCATGGCCACGCTCTCTTCTTAACTCACGAATGAGATCAAGAAGCTGGGAGCTGACATCGACGTTTCTCCATTTGCCACTCTTGGTACACTTCGCCGCCTTTAGCCTTAAGCTATAAGATTTCGAAACTCGAATGATGCCATTGGTTTCATCAATATCACCCCATTCAAGCGCCATCAGCTCACCACTTCTCATGCCTGTGCAGGATGCGAAGGCCCAAATTGGATACCAAGGATGCTTTTGAATTTTTGCTTCAAGAAGAAATTTTCTAAACTCGGCCAGAGTGAGTATCGGCTGAATCTTTTCTTCCTTGTCTCCAACACTAATTCCATAAATGGGACTTCGACTGACGAGTCCATTTGGCTGAATGAGGCCTTCCTCAACTCCCCAGGTGTACACGAGGTTGATTGAATGCTTGATCTTATTTAAGAGTGCGTGGCTTGTGCCGTTGGATTGTGCCCACGCTAATACTTGTCGGCCATCTGCTCTGGTAAGCTCAGATACGATTCGTTTGCGCCAAGGTCGTGTGTATCGTTTTAAACGATTCACATGATCGCGAATGGCATAGCGGTGCAATTTTAGGCCAAGATGGCCATAGTATGCCTCGGTTTCCCAGCGATCAACGACCTCGGACCAGAACAAACCTTTGCCTTCAAGTTTTGCTAGCTTTTCAGCTAGCTCTTTTATTAGTCGTTTCTCTTCTCGTCTTGCGACGGCCTCAGATTCAATTTCGTAGAGAGCTTTTTGCAAGCGAATACGCTTGATAGTTTTCCCACGAGTTTGAACATAAACCTTAAAAACAGTTTTACCATTTTTAAGATATTCTTTAATTGCCATTGATTCCTCCTAGTAAAAAGATGAATCAACCAATTCATGGAGTTCCGATTGCTTAAAATAAAGTCTTCCCGAAAACTTCCTTGCGCGAATCTGGCCCTTATAGACCATCTGCCTCAAGGCGTGGGACGACTTTCTAAGAAATCGGGCCGCCTCCTCTGTAGTCACCCATATTAAGCTGTTAAAGAGCATGGGGGATTTCTCCCCTGCGTCACTATACTCATTCTCATCTAGTTTGTAAGCTCGATCCATAAATCATTCCTCCGTCAAATCTCAAGATGCGATCGAGATACCAACCATTTGCGCCTGTATCTCCTCAACGCCCTTTTGTTGCCCTTCTTTATCAACATAGGACCGAGTTATTTTTTGGCCTCGCACAAAAACTGCTGACCCCTTATCAAGTTGTGTGGAGCAGAGTTCCGCTTGCCTTCCCCACACAACCACTCGATGCCAAAGCGGGTCTTCCTGTCCTGAAATATTCTCAGCGACTGAAAAAATACAAACAGGCTCCTGCTTTTTTGTGTAACGAAGGTCGGGATTTTGGCCGAGCCTTCCGTGAATTAAAATTGATGTTCCTTTGCTTTCCATGATGATCTCCTTGTTAATTAATGTTGAGCTTCTTGACTAAAAATTCGCCAAGCTCCAGGTTTGTTCCGTTCTTCTTATTGAATTCTTCAAGGGCACGCTGCACCTTTTCCATCTCGGTCAAGCTCGCTTCTTGCAGACGTTCGATGTCCTTATCAGTGAGCTTGGGGAGTGCCAAAAGGCAGATGTCCTTGAATAGAATTTCCCGGCCTAGCGGTTTCTGATTGCATTTCTCTAGAAGATTAAAAATCAGACTAAGACTAATCTGATCTTCAGACAAATCTACGAAAAATTTAGTCTGCTCTTTGTTTATGATGTACTCCTCCTTCTGATTTTTAATTTTCCTCCCCTTCTTTTTCCGTTTCCCTTCTTCTTTTTTTTGTTCTACCTGTTCCATTGTTTCTCCTTGTTATTCCATCCTGCCATACCCTCTTCTCCACCTCTTCCGTGCTCCGAAAGTGACTCCACACACTCAACTGGTTGGGGGTGGGGAGTCACTTTCGGAGCCTCGCGCATCATCTACAATTTCAAGGGCATGGCAGGATGGATTTTTTTTGTTGTTATGAATGTTCACCGTTGATGCACTCACTATTCACCCATGATTTTTCCGAATAATTCTTCGATATCGACCTCCTTGTTTTGAAAGATAATTTTGGTTTTTGTGAAATTAAATGCCCGACTTAAAAGTGTGGCATTATGTGCCAGCATGATTTTGCCAAATGCTTTTTCGCCGTAGGCCTCATTGATACTGTCTCTGTACGATTCAAGAACGCCCGGATTGTGGAAGAAATAGAGCGCGTAATCATAAACGCTGCTATGAAGATACTGCTCAATCTTGGCCATATATTTGGCCTTGGACTTTCGGGTTAGCTCCAACTCAAAGGCCATTTTAAATTTCTTTCCCATGCGCTCGCCATAAATTAATCCATCGGGGCAAATCTTATAGGTCTGTTTAAAATTGCTTCGTTCAATTAATTGGTGTTCAAGTTCAATGCTTGTGACTGTCGGTAGTTTGAGCATGGCCTTACAAATGTCGATGGCCTTGCAGTCGTGCAAACGCGTGTCATCTGCGATGCCTGGTATCCCCTCTTTGACCCCGATCTGCATTTCGCCACCTTGAGTCAGGTGAAGATATTTTTTTTTCGAGTACGGGTCTTGAAACGATTTGATGATGTTCTTGGTTTCTAAGGTGACGATAACCCGCTTAAATGATCCGAATGTCCCTGGGAACTTGGACAACTCAAATATTGATTTAAGGTCCAGAATGCGCCAATGCTTCAGAGGCAGGATATAGCTGAGGTGAATTCCATTAGTGTAGTTAATTTGTTCCATATCTATTCCTTTAGTTGGAAAATGCATTAGAGTTTTGTTCAAACTGCTGATTTAGTTTTTGGACCGCTGCAAATTTTCGTGACCTGACGTTGACCAGATTCAACCTCGTGGGACCTTGCCTCAGAAGAACACACTGGCCCACGTTTAAGTTCTTGATGATGTCAGGATGTACAAGGAGTTCATGCACTTCACGCTCACTTGCCATGGCCTGCTTCTCGCCATTTTCTACTCGGTAAGTTTGCTTCTTTGTAATTCCTGTACCAATGGCCTCCGAAAATAACTCAGCAGCATATTGCAAACGCTGTTTAAGAATAAATAAGTTTCCGGCGTTTTCGATCACCTGACGGGTAAGGTCGGGACTTACTTTGTCGATATCCGCCGATGTCTGAACGGCCAAGGTAAGTTCAATTCCGGCCCCTCGACACTTATTTTGAAGCTCGATGAACTGATCACTTACAAGGGAGCCAAATTCATCAAAATAGACACTGATGGGATTTTTCAAGGCCTCTTCAGGCGCCAGAGTCAGTGATTGATACGAATTAAAAAGTAGCTCGCCTAAAAGAATTTTGCCGATAGCTGTGGCAGTTTCACCGTAGCCTTGAGTAGAAAGACCGATATACAAGCAGGCGCGCTCTTCCCTAATTTTCGCTACCGTTAGACCACCTTCAATACCAAAGATTTCGCCAAAGTCGCTCAGCTTAATAGATTGAAGTCTTGTCAAAAGCCCATTGCTGTTCGTGTCCATCATGCTTTTGTAGTAGTCGTGAATACGCTCTAGGGTGATTTCTTTTTCCTCCTTGGTGATTTTTTCTAATACTTCATAGAGCTTGGACTTACAGCAGTCGTGATAAAATTCGCTTTCCCACTTGTAGGATTTCATAATCCTGTCGGCGATATTATTGATACTCCCATCTTTAAAAGGGTTGAGAGTTATTGATCCCTTGTAGTGCTCGGAAAAAATATAGCAAGGCCTCTTATTTTCCGCACACAGACGTTTAAAATCAGTAAGTGCTCCAAGGTCGCCTTTGGGATCAAAGAAGATGATAGGTTTTTCCGTTTTAAGGGAGTGTTCTTGCAAGATACTCATGAGATTGGTTTTACCAAAGCCTGAGGCCCCCACAATAAAGCTGTGACGACGGAAATCAATGTCAGAGAGCAAAACAGGTTTTTTGGTCTTGGTATCAATTCCAAGAGCAAGTGAATTATCTGTAACCTTCCTCACGCCTAGCCTTCCCCTCTCAATTTTTTCAATAGGAGGGGGCATATTCATAAATTTCCGCCAGGCAAATTTCCCAAGCAAAAAGAGAATCTTGAATATCATGACCGCCAGCTCGTGAATGATTTCGACGATAGGGGTAAATAAATCAAGGCCGTTGTTCTGATTCTGGTTTTGGTTCTTATCATTTCTCATACACATGCTCCCATGCTTTAAAAGGACTTATTTCAATTGTTCTGTTACCGATCTCTATAGTTCTGGCCTCGGCCTCATATTCGATGATGAACTGCTTTTTCACCTTCCCCTCTAGCTCCTTAGGAAGCGAAGCCAGGGGCACTTCGTATTTCTTAACAGGTTTAAAGCTGACCTCGGGTTTTACGTTTTGAAGTTCAGGAGAGAAGTCAAAAAGCGGAATCTCCTTTGGAGTTGTATCGTCCATGATCATTGGTGCTTGAAGCTTCTGCTTGGCCGGGTCGTCATAGAGGAGATAAGAAATTCCTGCACCGGCGGCCGCGCCCAAAATACCAAAGAGGTAGGCATTTTTATCGCGATCACCTCTCGTTGGTGAAAATACTGCTCCACCAGTTGCGCCAACCAAGGCCCCGCCAATAGCGCCCGATAGGAGTGCTCGCTTTAGTGACGAGCAGCTCGTGGAAAGCAAGATCAAAGGAATCAGAAAGTAGGTTTTAGATTTCATTGTTTGCCTCCATGAAATAAATTAAGACTTCCGTGCCTGAATTGATCGTGACTACGGGTTCAGCCTTTTTCATTTCATCCAGCAAAATTTCCGAGGTCGTGCCTCCAGAATTAATCAGGCCTTGGAGCACTTGATTTTTTGTGCCTGAGTCGCGCATCTCACCCATAGGAGTGGCAAAGCGACTTTGTGCCGCCGAGAGCATTCCTTGTGAGAAATCCGAGAGCACTGCCCCTGCAATTAGCTCTTCTTTGCCATCATCATATTCACCTAAGAGTCCTGCTGAGCCGTCGGTGTTAAGTATCTGTGCGCTGATTGCCACTTCCTTCTCTGGCAGGATCATCCTGTTACAAAGAGTCAGTACTCGCTTATTTTGTGTCGTGCCTGCACATGAAAATCGAGTCGGATAAGGTAGCCCTTGACCAGGCAGGGCCTTGACCAAAACTGGCGAGGCGAGATTGCTTGAGACCACAGAGTTTAAAAGAATTCCTCTGTAGGTCTTGCCGGTTAAAATATTGCGGTCGCCTTCCCAGATCGTAGGGACATTGACCTTGGCCTCTAGGAGGGCCTTGATTTTTCTGTTGTTGGCCAAAATCTCAGAAAGTTCAGTGGACTTTTGGCTAAACACTTTACGCCCAGCTTGTTTCTTGGGTGTCTGGCCCTGAGGTGTGGTCGCTGTACTCACCTTCGTTACTCGCGCGACTTTGGCAGTTTCTGCCAAAATTTGCGCAGAGAATCCCAGGGCGATTAAAATAATCGCTAAAATCTTCATTATGTCCTCCGTTTTTTAGTTCAGGATGCGGTTTCCCTCTAAAAGTATTGGTACACCTTTAGAGAGGTAGGCCCTCCCTTCCGTTCTTTGTCCGTTGACCATGACAGGCCCATCACGTTTATTGATAAAAAGAATCGAGCTATCACCCTCCAATATTTGAAAGTCTTTTGTGAGCAAGCGTTCTTTCATGGCGTGGTTCATTACACCGTCTTTGACTTCAATAAATTGATGAGCATTTTCGGCGTCGTACTTTAAATCAAAATAATATTTTCGATTTTTTGTAATGATGAGGAGATTTGAAAAGCGCTCCTTCTGCGTAGGTTTTATCGCCAAGGTTCGGCGATTGTTGGTCACTTGGAAGAAAACGTCTAATGACGGCCCCCCATAAAGATAACTCACCACCTCTGAATCAAAAGTCAGCGTAGTTAAAAGGTTCATGCTCAAAAAGAGCGTCGTGATTTGGTTCATAAGAATATAGAAAATAATAATTCATCTTCCTTCACTTCGATTTCGTCGATTTGTTGGATTTGGTAATAAAAAGGCAATTGACTGCCTTCGATGAGTCCGATCTTAAGGCCGTTTAATTTTCCGTCGGCAGTAAAGATAATTTTGCAGGCCCCACGTTCAAGCGAGTCCACTTTGAGCACCTTCTCAACGTTAAAGAGAAAAGGTTCTTTGATTAAAATGGCAAGAAGCCCATTTGTGAGAAAGGCCTTAATCGGTTTGCCTTTGGCGACCGAAAGGAATCCGTCTTTGCACACATCTTCGGCCAAGAGTCGTTCTTCAAAAATTGCGCCGCCTTGATGGATGATATAGCTCTTCCCCATCAATACGAGCGTGGTCGTGGCCCCTGAGAATAAAAGCGCAAAAGCAACCAACGCTTTTAGTTTGCGATTTTCTCGCACAAAGGCCGCTTCAAAATCAGCGAAGTTCATTGCGACCTCGGTCTAAAGATGGTCTTTGGATTTGCGGCCTATTACTTGGTCGTGTAAAAGTGTCGCGGCCGGGTGGTGACGTTTTAGATACTGATGGGCCAAGAATCTTTGAAATTTGCATACGCCCGTTATTGGGCACTGTCGTTTTAATATCGCGAGTCTGCATCTTTGATTGTGTTGCTTGTGATTGCTTGACTATTCCGGCAAATTGTCCCGATTTTTGTTCATGAACCTTTTCTGCGCTGGTGGGTTTGGACGGTATCTGTCCTCCCGTAATTCGAGATTGCGTTGAAGCTTGCGAAGTTTTGCCAGAGGATGAACCAGACGATGCATTGGCACCACTTGTATGGGCCATCGTGAACGGTTTTTCAGAAGTGGAGCTGTTTACCTGACTCGTGTTACTTGCTGAAACATTATTGCGCGTCACTGTACTTGGCGAGGCGGTATTGGCCGAGGATTGTTGACCACTTTTCTGCGGTCGAAGCTTGCTCATCACACTGCCGACCGCCTGCTTTCCAAGCCACTTCGCACGGTAGTAACGAGATTGTGCCTTATTGTAAAAACTTTTCATCACAGCAGGAGCAACCATTGCACTTCCTGCGCCCATTTTCATAAGTGATGTGACTTTAGGAGCAAACGAGTGAGGCCCATCACCTTTCACCATTCCAAGAGTAATCGCAGGCGTAATCAGTAAAAGCAGCGTGACGCCAAAGAGCCAAATGAGATTGTCGATGCTGGAAACAGCGAGAGTTCCTTGCACCACCTGAAATTGAAAGCTATTTCCAACCAAGGCCAGGATCGCAACGACTACAAAAGGAAGAATCATGCACCAAAGAGAGGCCTGAACCGTTCCCTTGAGTCCATCTTGGGTCCAGCCAAGGAAATATAAAACCGCCGTTATGCCAGAAAAAACATAAGTCAAATGATAGACAGTTGAGTAAATGAGTTTCAGAAGCCAGATAAACGCCTTCGAAATTACAAAGAGGGCCGTGGCCAAAAAATCGTTGAGATTTGGAATTGCTAGACGTTCTAGGGAGCCCCAGGACTTATTATCAGCAGTTCTAACTTTAGGCTCATACCACTTTTTCATAAAGAAATTATTCGGACTGACTTTTTGTAAGGTGATGGAAGCCGTTTCCAAGGCAGTATCAACTGCTGCCGTGTGGAATTGATAAAATGCCGACATAAAAACTATAATGATTACGAGTTTTTTTAGTACCGCAAAAAAGTTCATATCCCCAAAGAATTCAAAAATTATGGCAATCATGAAAACGGGGGCCACAAAATATTGAGCGATGGTGGTCAATTCGGTATAGAGCTTAAAAACCGACGGGTCTTCTATCAAAAGCATTTCGCGAATGAGGTTAGTTTTCATAACTTCCCTGCCTTATTTTGCCCGTAGGTTTGTTCACGTTTGATTTGTTCCAGACGCTTTTCTTCCATCCCTTCGGCCAAAAGACGATTGGTTGTGGATACCTTCTCAAGAAGCTCAAGCTGGGTGTTGTGCATTCCAACTTGGGATTCGAGTATTAGGGCAGTGTTTTGCGCCGTTAGCTGACTAGCACGCCCAACCGTTTTGGCTTGCACGGATTTATTGACTTGAGCGATTGCCTGCTTACCCTGGCGCTCGTTAAAGCGTTTTTCGATTTTTACTTGCGCCTTAGTTTTTTCTTCATCGGCCTTAATGATGCCGTACTCTTTCATGAGTTCCTTTAAGTCGCTGAGTGAATATTTAAGTTCTCGAATGGCATTATTGAGTTCGCCTAAATTATTAATTTCTTTTTTGGCGGCCAACGAATTGGCTAGATAAAGCACTCGTTCAGCGCGAAAATATTCATCTTGAATTAGTTCGTTATATTCCTGCATCTTCTTGGTGTACTTTTCTGCATTCGTGACAAGTTTTTCTAATTCATTAAGCTGGCTTGCTGTTGTCGTCACCAAATCAAATAAAAGCGCCGTATCTTGCCCGAAACTTAATTGCGCCTGCGCCTTAAAACAGATCAAAAATATTATTAAAGCTTTCATGTTTGACTCCAATTGGGGTGCTTAATCGTCGTGTAATTGACTACCGCATCCTTGAATTTGAGATATTTTCCTTTCTCTGCCATGTAGTGCTCAAAGTGATTTAATTCTTTTCTGTCCGATGTAAAAAGTTCGTATTCAAGCGGAGTCGGGAAATACCTTGTTGGTTTGCAAATATTCTCAGATGCCACGACAAATTCGCTGTACTCGCCTTTTTTGGAATAGACCGCCGCAACTTGCCCGGCGAGATGCTCACTCACAAATTCGCTTGTTCTCAAATTTTGCTTGAAAAAAAATTTGAAATAGGTATTTTGAATAATAACTCGCCCGAGCTGGGTTTCTGAAAAGTCATCGAGGTTTTGCGAAATGGCAACTGCCGATGCCTCATGCTTTCTAAAAGTTCTAAAGCATTCAGCAATATAATCGGCATTTTTCGAAAGCAGATTCCAGCACTCATCAAAGATAAAGACCTTACGGCCTTGCATATTTTTGAAACACTCGATCAAAAAGATAACTAAGGGCGCTTTGATATTGTCGGGATAATTGCCAAGATCGCTGTAAATAAAGTTTTGCGCCTGATGAACGTCATTAGAAAAATATTCTTTGATCTCGGCGAAATAATGGGTGATTCCCTGGAATTCAGCTTCAAGAGAAGTCAAAAACTCATCAAAGGTGGAAATGCCTTTCTCAACTATGCCCTTTATGACTTCAAATAACCTACCCTCTTCTTTCTTGGGCAATTTTTCATCCAGTACCGCCATGACGAATTCTTTTAAGTACCGAGGATTTTTAAATTGCATAGGATTGAATTTTTCAGAAAAAATAAGGCCCTCACCAAAAAGGGCGTTTTTTCTGAAAGAGTTCCCTAGGTCCAGACATAGCGCTTTGGTTCCACGCTCCAGCTCAAACTTTAATATTTTGTTGGCCAGCATGGATTTACCCTGACCAGACGATCCGGTAATAAGGGCATTGTAGTTATGGGCCACCGGCGAAAAGAGGTCGAAGTTCAAATCTGTGTAAGATCGGGCCTTCAATGTTAGGCCCTGATCGACCACATCCATAAGATGATCACGTTGAAATGGGATTAATCCCGTCAGATAATCCGAAGTAACCAGCATTTGTCGCTTAAAACTTGGGGCTACACCGGGAACGAGGGTTTGAAAAAAATAGCTCATACCCCGGGCCTCGACGATTATTTGGCAATCCAGACCCTTCATTGTGTCTTGAAAATGCGCCGTCACCTCATCAAGCCCACTTTTTGTAATGCTTTTTAAGACGAAGAAAACCTCACACGCAAACAATGCATGAGAACCATCTGCCAGGCCTTCTAAGGTTGCTTCGGCTTCCTTATAGGCATTCTCACTCGTGATATCTTTAATGCCCTTAAAGAGCCCTGAAAAATGAATTCTGCGACGAAAGTCGAGTTTCGCCCTCGCCTCTGCGGTTGAAAAACGCTTCAAGCACAAAACATAGTCTCCGTATTGCTGTAAGCTATTTTCCAAAAGCGAGGCCGGAGGATTTTTAATCGAAATGAGTCGCCAAAAGTTGCCACCCATGGTCAGGTAATCTTCGTAAAACTCCACATCTCCCCAAGGTGTTTTGCCCACGAAGGTATCTAGTGGGCAATCATGTGGAACCACTTGGGCCTCTCCAAGCTTTGGCGCACACGAACTATTTATATAACATCGTCCAGCGATGGAATAAATTTTTACCCATTCGCCTAAGTCACAGGTTAGAAGATCATTTTCTAGTGCCTGAAGTTTTTCCTCGCACTCTGCTAAAGATACTTGCTCAAGGTCTGGGGGCAGATACTTAAAGAAGAAGCTCTCCTCCCCTTTTAGAGAGGAGAGCTTCGAACCCTGCACCGACCAGAGAGCACAAATGACACTTTTAATTGCGCTCATCGTGCCTCTCCTTCAACTCTTGCCATGAAATTGTGTCGGTTCGTCTGAAACCAAGAATGAATCCGGTGACGTCGATATATTTTTTGATCAGTTTGGAGATTACGATGGCGATAGGACAGAAAAAGAGTGTGAACGTTGGTGGCCAACGAAATACAATCGTGAACTGAACACACAAAAACATAATGAGAAAATCAGAAGGCCCAAGGCCCATGAATGATGGATTTGATGTTAGAAATTTTTGATAACGTCGCATCTGTCCTCCTTAAACAACACCACGGAAAAAAACAGTAATTGCAGCTTGCCCAAGCACGATAAGCATCCCAATCGCGGAACCAGTAAGTTGCATACCAGCGCCCGGCTTTCCAAAAGCGAGTGAGGCGGCCCCCCAAATGAACCCCATAGAACAGACCACGAGGCCAATTTGCGAAGATTCGTTCAACAACTGATCGGCCATGCCCTTGATCGTTCTGGCACACACATCATCGGACATTAAAAGTAGCGGTAGTAAAAAAAAGTACACAAACTTACTCCTAGTTATGAAAATTAGTAATGAGTGAACTAAAGGCAAAATTAAAACGCTGATAAGAAATTTTGTCCGGCAGAATAATCATTCCTTGAGCTTGGAATGGGCGAAACTGTTCAATTAAAATGGAAGACTCCGACACTGGCACCCGCCACGCCCTAGTCGCATTGGCGAGCACACTTGGGCATAGGTTGCCGTGCTTCCCGCCTACAGCATGGAGCTTGGCCCCTTGAAAAACGACTTCCGATTTGGTTTCAACTTTAAGTGCAATCCAATTTTCTTGTGACTCAAGCAATTCAGTAATCAAAGATGGATCAGGGATTGTGATATGCAGATGTCCTGCACTATTCCAGCTTAGTGTAATAGCTTTTTTCTCTAGGAGTTCGCGAAGAGGAAAGTCCTCTTTGTTAATCACGATTTTGAGCTGATTGATTTCTCCTTCTAAACTTTTCTTAAATTCTAAGGGCTCATCAAAAGGTGCAAAGAAGTTGACCTTCACCATGCAATCCATCTCAAGGATGCCGCTTATGCAATTTCGCCCACAGCTTCCAGGGCGTTCATGATAATCGCGATCTTCTACAATCAGGCGCTCTCCTTTAACTCGTCCGGGAGAGAGTTCTAGGTGGACTTCACTGTTTGCTGAGATATTGCCCAACGGATAAACGACAAAACTATCACCGCCATTAACGTCATCCCAAATTCCATGAAGTTTTTCATTGGTCTGCTGGGCAAGTTCCTGTCCGGTGGCATAGGTCAAAATTAAATAATCGGCGGTCGTGTAGCGGTGGTCGCTATAGTGCTCGTTAAATTGTGAGGATAAAACAAACCACTTTCCGACCTTATCTTTTTCTCGCACTTCCTTTAGATATGTGAAGTCTCCAAGATTGTTTTCAAATTCACCGATTTTTTTGACTTCATTTTCTTGAATGACATAATTTTTCTCATAGAGCGCGGCCATAAGTTCAGCAAAGGTTCGATAACTCTTCCCGCCACCATCCACGCCAATATAAGAAATACTGAGTTCTCTAGGGGTATTAATGATGACGGGAATGCACTTGGCCTTCACGCTCGCCAATAACTGCTGATAAGTAACGCCCATCTCTGGAATTTCAAAGTCAGCGATTTCCGAGATTATGAATTCGCCCTTCTTAAAATAGTTTTCGGTTAAAAGTTTCGGTGGAAGGTTATCAATTTGAACCGTAACAACTTCATTGACTCCCCCCACGAAATTCTTGTTGATGACTTCCTGTTTGAGCAGGCGATAGTTCTCTGTCTCATAGTCATAATAATAAAAATTCATGACGACATTCTTAATTGAAGGAAAAAAATGATTGGTGCGAAGGCGAAGGTTGTTTTCAAAAACCAAGGACGTCCCATTTGGGGCCTCATTGCCAAAAACCTTTTGAAACTCCAGCGCCTTACTTTGGAAATAAGGTTGATCAATTTCAGGGTATTTCACCCAAGACAGGTCATTGGGTGTAATAGTTCCTCTGGTGTGGCTTGAGAATTTTCCCACACTGGCAGCAGTCTCAAGGGCGTGACTACGGATGAAGAGACTGCCAACCCGGTAGCGAAAATCTGGGGAGTTTTGGGCAACCTTTGTATCGAGAGTAAAAGATTTGCCTTCATTCTTGGCCACAATTTTGTAATTTTGCAAAAATGCCACTTGAAGCGCAGGCAGGTCGGCCACTTCAGGTTTGCGGCCGAGTGCGATTTCATCGGCGTTTTTTATCAAGTCACCATCCATGTCACCGTTTGGGTCCAATCCCAAAGGGAGGGAGGCGATCCTCGGCCCCCCGCCGCCGCCACCATCACCGCCGACTGGATCATTTCCGCCGTCCTTTGATTTAAAAGAGCAGGCGGTGACGCCTAAGACCAGTAAAAGACACAGTAAATTCTTCACAGTTACCCCCGTTTTTTTGAGGCACTGCTTTGACACTTGCTTGAATCTCTTTTTTGGATTAAAAAAAGAACGAAGCAATGGTAGCAATGCCTATTGTTTTGTTTGGCCTTCAAGGTGAGTTTTGCGACGTATCT
>CAYHWX010000073.1:0-19469 GCA_964360245.1 uncultured Vicingus sp. | reverse complement strand
TTTGAGCCTTGGAAATACATTGATACTACCAATTTTTTTATTGGCAGTTCTATAGCTGCTCCAATGGCAACTCCAACAATTTCAGTTAATGGAACTTTTCACGCATTATATCCAAGCTATGATACTACTCAAAGTATTTTCCCTCAATTTATCTTAGCTTCTTCAACTGATGGAGGTTCAACTATTACACACCAATCAGCTTTTATTATTACATCAACAACTACTGATACTTTGCCTAAAAAAGGATATCTTTTACTCACCAATCCAGCTGATGCCAATCATATCCTATTTACCTATCTTGGTTCAGATAATGGTGATTTAGATATTTTTAGTACAGAAAGTTTAAATGCAGGAGCATCTTGGACAACACCTATTAGAGTAAATGATGATCCCATTGCTAACAATAAAATGCAAGATTTAGTGTGGGCAGATTTTGATGATGATGGTGATTTAATAGTTGCTTGGAGAGATAGAAGAAATGCTACTGACTCAACTTACGAAACAAGTTCAGAAATATGGGGAGCAGTTCGGTGGAAAGATTCAACTAATTTTTCTTCAAATTTTTTAATCACAGATTCGAGCATTTCCTACAATAATATTTTAGCTGGCAATGGAAATGATTTTATGTGTGTACAACTTATTAATGACACTGTTTATGCTGTTTGGGGTGATACCAGAAATGGATATTTAAATATATGGCTTCAGCAAATAGATTTAGCAACTGGAGGTTCATCAATTATAGATTTAGCCAACGACATAACGACTATCAACGTTTATCCAAATCCAGCAAAAAATACAATAACCATTGATTTAGGAAATAATGATTTACAAAATGCTTCTATTCAATTGATAAATGTACTTGGAGAAGTTATTATTAACCAACCTGTAATTCTACAAAAAAATTCAATTGATTTAAGCAATTACCCTTCTGGAAATTACTTAATGAAATATAGTAACAATAAAGGTTGTAAGACTTTAAAAGTTATTAAAGAAGGGGCGTTCTAAAAAAGTATTTCGAGAATTTAATCCCCTGTCCGAAAAGCAGACGGGCATTTTCAGTATAAATCCATTTGCTGACGTTACCCCCCTTTTTTGGAAGGCATCGATGTTTTAGAACCACCTTTAGCTCCTGATTGTTTTGGTGTAAATGTTTTAGCAACAGGTTTTTTAACTATTTTTTTTGGTTGAACTACTTTTTTATCTTTTTCTGTTTTCTTTACTTTATCTTCTTTACTATCTGGTTTTAATAATTTGTTTTCAATTAATAGGTTAAACCATAAGAACAATTTTTTTAAATCTGAATTATATACTCTTTCTTCGTCAAAGTCAGCAATCACTTCTTTAAAATAACTTCTTAGTTCTTCTGGTGTAGCCTTATGATCTATTGCAACTTTACCTGCTGTTTTTTTATACATCTTTTCATACACTTCTTTTAAAGGCATATCATCTTTATGAGTGTAAATACTTATGTCGGTTAAAGCACTCACTTTTTCAGATGCATAAACTGGTGTTCTTTTACCGTCTATAACTGATTCTACAATTAAACCATTTTTAGTTTGTGATATCACTTTAAATAAACCAGGTTTACCGGTAATCGAAATAATTGATTCTAAGTTCATATTTTATATTAATGGAAAACAAATGTACCAAAAAATAAATTTAATAATTAATATTATTAAACTGATACTTATTTTAGTCTGTTAAATAATTATAGGCAACTGAAATACAATCGATTATATCACTAGCAATTAATGAATTAATTCCTACTTTATTTTTTGCAAAATCTCCTGCTAATCCATGTAAATATACTCCAAAAATAGCAGCTTCTTCAGGCGAATAGCCCTGAGCTAACAAACTTGTAATCATTCCAGTAAGCACGTCTCCACTACCACCAGTAGCCATTCCTGCATTACCAGTAGAATTAAAATAAACTGTTCCATCTGGCAAACTAATAGAAGTATTCGCTCCTTTTAAAACGATGATAAGTTTATTTTTAATTGCTAACAATTTCTGTTT
This sequence comes from uncultured Vicingus sp., assembly GCA_964360245.1. Lineage (GTDB taxonomy): Bacteria > Bacteroidota > Bacteroidia > Flavobacteriales_E > Vicingaceae. The sequence continues at coordinate 17,453 of CAYHWX010000073.1, read as the reverse complement.
TTCTAATCTTTCCTCATCAGTTGCCCATTTACCAATAAGGCGTTCAAACTCTTTTGGATGTGGTGTTAAAATACTTTGTGGAGGTATAAAAGATATCCATGTTAAGTTTTCCGAAATTATGTTTATCGCATCAGCATCAATAACTATAGGATGTGTAGAATTTTGAATTAACAACTTAAGTACATTTTGAGTTGGTAACTCTTTACCTATTCCTGGTCCTATTCCTACACCATCAAATTCTGTTATGTTAGGTAAAACAGAAATATAATTATCGGTTTCATCGCAAATACACATGGCTTCTGGTACAGCTGTTTGCATAATTTGCAATTCGTTTTTTGGAAGGAGTACAGTTAGCAACCCAACGCCAGTTCTTAAACATGCTCTAGCTGATAGGACTTCTGCTCCCATTTTTCCATTACTACCAGCTATCAACAATGCATGTCCATAATTGCCTTTGTGAGAAAATTTTTTACGTTGATGTACGATAGATTTTATAAAATCTAATGTCAAATAATAATTTGACGCATTTACATTACTTAAAAATTCTTGATGTAAGCCAATGTCTAATACTTCAAATTCGCCAACGAATTGATAATTTTCTGGAAACAACAAAGCTAATTTTGGTTGTTGAAATGTTAGCGTGTAATTTGCTTTGATAATGTTATCCATCTTATTATTGATATTACTTTCACTAAATAAGCCTGAAGGCATATCAATTGCTACAACATCAACGTTGGTGTTATTTATTTGGCGAATAATTTCAGCAACAAATCCATCAATAGGACGAGCTAAACCCGAACCAAAAATTGCATCGATGACTACCGTTTTTGGTAAAAGGTTAAATTGATGTTCCTTTTCTGTTAAAAGGATTGGGTTAATCCCATTAGTTTTAATTCTACTTAAATTAGCGTCAAAATCGGGTGTATGTTTTTCTGAAAAATGAACACAATAAACGACTATTTCGTATCCTTTTTGTTTTAATATTCTTGCAATTGCTAATCCATCACCACCATTATTACCAACGCCACAAAATAAAGTAAAACTGACTGTTTTGTCGAATTTATTAATCAACCAATCGACACATTTTTGAGAAGCTCTTTCCATTAAATCAATCGATTTTATCGGTTCATTTTTAATGGTGTAAGCATCAGCTTCTCTTGTTTGTTGGGCTGTTAGTATTTTCATGTCTTCCATTTATTATCCCCTTGAGGGGATTATAGGGGTGTTTTTATTTCATTTACTTTTTGCTCTAATTCTAATAAAACATTATTCATATTTTTTTTAACTTCTATATCATCAAAACGAATAAATTGAATGCCTAAACTTTCTAATTTCTTTTGCCTTACTATATCATTTTCATATACTTCATCAAAGTTATGACTATCTCCATCTATTTCAATAACTAATTTTAATTCATGACAATAAAAATCTACAATATAATTATCAATAGGAAGTTGTCTATGAAATTCAACACCAAAGCTTTTATTTCGAATTTTTTGCCATAATAGAATCTCAGAAAGAATCATATTCTTTCTTAATTTTCTTGCTAAAACTTTCAAATTAGGATTGTATGGTATTATTTTATTTTTCATATATTTTAAAACACATCCCTCTAAATCTCCCTTCAAAGGGAGACTTTTTCCTTTTTAATAATAAATAAACTTTGCGATAAAATTAATAACAACTAGCGCAACTACAAAGATGAATTGGTACTTTAACCAAGTTCCTCCATTTTTAAATTTAAAAATAAGGTGTGTTATTAAAAACAAAAACATAATTATCATTGGAAGTAATGCAGGATACAAATAAAAACTTTCAACCAGATTTCCTTTTAACAATTCAATAAACGAACGTTGCATTCCACAGCCAAAACAATCTACTCCTAAATACTTTTTGTAAGGACATGCAAGTAAATTGTTTTCTAACCAAGTAATTAAAGTCATTTAATTGGTTTCAAATTCTAAAATATCATCTTCAATTTTGATAATCTTCAACTCATCTCTTAACTCTCTAAACCTTTTTCGAGAATCCACTACATATATGCTACTTTGATAATCAAACATTATTTTTTTGTATAATTCGGCAGCTTTTTGTTTATTATTTAATTGGTTATCATACATCAATGCCAGATTATAAATGGCGTCATCTGCTAAAATATCGAAAGAATAATCTTTTATTAAATCTTCTAAATTTTGTGCAGCTGCCTCGTATTTTTTTTGTTTATGGTTAATTTGAAATCGTTTAAACAAAATATCATCAGCAATGGTATGATTAGGATAAGCTATTTTTAAAGAATCTAACATGAATAAAGCTTCACCATTTTTATTTTGAAAATCTAATAAATCCGCTTTAGCAAACATTAATAAAGGAGCTTCAGTGGTGTCTATTCCAATGTTATCAGAAATGGTAACAGATAATTGCATGGCATCGTTAGCAATTAATTTTGATGTTGATGCTTTTAATGCATCCAATTGAGTTTTTGCCCAAGCAAAATCACCTGTGTAAAAAGAAATTTTAGCATTTTTAAATTTTGCTGTTTCTCCAATTTGATCAAATTTATATTCTTTTTCAACTTGAGAATAAAGTAAAGATGCATCCCAAATTTCTCCAATAAATAAATAAACATCTGCTAGTTCAATTTTACTTTTTGCAGCATCATGAGGATCCATTCTTGGTATCGCAAGGATTTCATTTAACAGGATAATAGCACTTTCAGTATTGTGCAAATAAAACGCCTGTAAATGTGCTAAACCTCTTAATAGAGGAGCAGTTGAAGCTGATATTCCTAATTCATTAAGTGTGGTGTTGTAGGTTTTCTCTAGTGATAATAAATCTTCCTCCGTATAATTTGGTGAATCTATAATTTTACTATTATAAACATTTACCAATTCCATTTTACTACTGATAAAGTAATAATTGTCTGCACCTTTTTCAATCACATACTGATATGATTTAATAGCTGTTTCGTAATCTTTATTTTCTAAACTTAATTTGGCTAATTCAACCAATCTGTTTCCCAATTCCTTTTGTCTTTTATCTAATGCTTTTGCTTGTATAAAGGCTCCACTAAAATTTTTCTCTTGAATGTACACCCAAATTAACATTTCAGAAAATACTTTTGCATCTCCATTTTTCTGAATATATTTAATTAAAAGTGTTTTTAACAATGCTTTTTTTTCTCCATTATCATCGGGATTTAAATCGGTTTGAAGTGCATTTTGAACACTTTGAATATAAGATTCCTGATAAACTAAAAGAGATAAATACTCTTCTAACATGGCTTCTGTATTTCCCTGTAGATTATAAACTTGAGCTAATTCAAAATTAAAAGGATAACTTCCATTTACTAATTTTTTCCCTTTTATATAAGTTTGAATGGCGTATTCTGTTTCTCTGTACTTTAAAAAGCCATTTGCTAAAGCCATTATTTGTTCGTTGTTTGGCGATAATAGTTTTATGGCTTTTTCATACGCTTGTTTACTGTTAGATTCGTCTCCAGAAAGCTGATATAAATTTCCTAAATCTGTCCAAAATTCCAATTGATAAGGGAAATTTTTAATTTCTCGTTTGATGAGTTTTTCTGCATTATTGTATTCTTTTAATTCAGTAAAACAAGTTAGCAGTCTTACATAATATGCCGAGGAATGTGTTTTATCGAATAATTTTTCGTAAAATATTACTGCTTTATCGTATTCTTTATTGTCAAAGTATTGTGCAGCCAAACGATCATCTGATTGTTTTTGTGCTTTTAGTTGATTAGAAAAAAAAACAAAAAAACTTGTTATTAGTAGTATTTTTAAAAATATTTTCATTTTTCTATCCTAGTTGCTTTCGACTTTCTATTCGCAATAAATTCTTCAATATCTGGTCTAAACAACCTAAATTTTTCTAGTTCAACATCTAATCCATCAACTCTTTTGCCAATTTTATTCTTTAACTCTGTAACTGAAGTTTGCTCAACGGAAAAGTTTTTAGCAAAGTCTTCCTTCGTCATTAAACCGTTTTCTAAATCTTGTTTAAGATTCATTAATTGTTTTTTAGAAAAATCAATTTGACCTAAGAAATCGGCATATTTTTCACTTAACTTAAATATTCGTTTTTTGCTAGAAAAAAGCTCATCAATTCTAAAAGCTTCTTCTCTCGTTAACGTGTCTTTAATTTTATTAATCTCTTGTAAGTCTTTTTCCATTTGTCTTTTTGTTGAAAATACTTTTGCAGTATCTACAGCTAGCAATGATTTTTCGATTTCATTGACATCAGTAAGTAAGTTTTCAACTTCGCTTATTTCCTTTTCAAATGCATTTTTACAAGAACTAAAACCTAATCCTATTATTAGTGAGAGTAAGATGAATTTTTTCATTTTTAATTTTATTTAATTATATCAAATCCAGTATATGCGACCAAGGCTTTAGGAATTTTTATTCCTTCAATGGTTTGATTATTTTCTAACAATGCAGCTAATATTCGAGGTAACGCTAAAGCACTTCCATTTAGTGTATGCACCAATTGCATTTTGCCATTTTCATCTTTAAACCTACATTTTAATCTGTTGGCTTGAAAAGTTTCAAAATTGGAAATTGAACTAACTTCTAACCATTTTGCTTGAGCTGCTGAGAACACTTCCATGTCGTAAGTTAATGCAGAAGTAAAGCCTAAATCACCACCACATAGTTTAAGAACTCTATATGGTAATTCTAATTTTTGAAGTAACCCTTTCACATGTTCAACCATTGTATCTAGAGTAGCATAAGATTTATCTGGGTGTTGAATCTGAACAATCTCCACTTTATCAAACTGATGTAACCGATTTAATCCTCTTACGTCTTTTCCATAAGAACCAGCTTCTCTTCTAAAACAAGGAGTATATCCTGTAACTTTAATTGGAAAATCTTCTTTTTTAACAATAACGTCTCGGTACATATTGGTTAAAGGAACCTCAGCAGTAGGAATTAAATAAAATTTATCTTTTTTGACACGGTACATTTGCCCTTCTTTGTCGGGTAACTGCCCTGTTCCCTTTCCTGAAGCTTCATTAACCATCAATGGAGGTATTATTTCTGTATATCCTGCATCACGTGCTTCATCTAAAAAAAAGTTAATCAATGCTCTTTGCAATCGTGCTCCTTTACCAATATAAAAGGGAAAACCTGCACCAGTAACTTTAACACCTAAATCAAAATCGATGATGTTGTATTTTTTTGCCAATTCCCAGTGAGGTAGGGCTTTATCATTTAACTTAGATATGCTTCCTGATTCAAATACAGTTTCATTATCTTCTGCACTTTTTCCAGCCGGCACTGTTTCATTAGGTACATTAGGCACCTGATAAAGAATTTTATTTAATTCATTCGATATTTTATTTTGTTCTTCTTTTAAGACATTACTTATTTCTTTAAGTTTTGCTGTATTTTCTTTTAATTGATTGGCTTCTTCTTGCTTTCCTAATTTATAGAACTCTCCAATCTGTTTTGCCAATTTATTGCTTTCAGCTAGATTTTCATCCAGTTTTTGTTGAGTGGCTTTTCTTTCATCATCTAATTTTATAATTTTATTAATATGTTTGTTTGCATTAAAATTTCTTTTTTTTAGTCTTTCGATGACTAATTCTTTATTTTCTCTTATAAATGTTGTTTGTAACATTACAGCTATTTTATTTTAAATTTAATTACACAAAAATACCGAATAGGTATTTATAAAAGCAAAAACTCCTGTATCTATATTTTAGATACAGGAGTCTTAAAATTTTTATTAATAAACCTTAGGAAGCAGTTATCTCATCAACTGAAACATAGGATCTGTTGTCTTTCTTTTTTCTAAAACTAACAACACCATCTACCAATGCGTATAAAGTATGGTCTTTACCAATACCTACATTAACTCCAGGATTATGTTTTGTACCTCTTTGACGAACAATAATATTACCTGCTATTGCTGCTTGTCCACCAAAAATTTTAACTCCTAATCGTTTACTATCCGATTCTCTACCGTTTCTAGAACTACCAGCTCCTTTTTTATGTGCCATATCTTTATAGTTTAAAGTTTGGAGTTTGAGTCCGTCAGCTGACGGATTAAAACTCTTAACAATAATATTATTATTATTTATTTATCTCCTTTTTTAGCCGCAGGCTTTTTTGCTGCAAGTTTTTTAGCAACTGCCTTAGGTTCTGCTTTTTTAACAGCGGGCTTTTTTACAGCGGCTTTGGGTGCAGTTTCCTTTTTAGCTGTAGTTGCTTCAGCTTTAGGGGCTTTAGCTATCACTTCAACTTTAGGCTCTGCTTTTTCAGTTGCTGGTTTAGCTCCACCTTTTTCAGAAATTCCTTCAACTTGGATTTTAGTTATATACTGACGGTGTCCGTTTTTAACTTTATATCCTTTTCTTCTTCTCTTTTTAAACACGATAACTTTATCGCCCTTAAGGTGTTCTAGTATTTTCACTGAAATACTTGCACCTGTTACAGCTGGGGCGCCAACGTTAACTTTTCCGTTATCATCAATTAAAAGAACATTATTGAAAGTAACTTTACTTCCTTCTTTTCCTTCTAAACGATGTACAAAAAGTTGTTGGTCTTTTTTCACTTTAAACTGCTGCCCTGCTATTTCAACTATTGCGTACATTATTATAAATTTTAATTTTTTAAGACGGCTGCAAATTTATTATTTTTTTTCTAATAAATCGTATTATTATTAATTAATTAAAAAGTTAAGTTTAAACCAACACTTGGCATTAGTGGTAATTGATAAACTTTTGCAGCTGTTACCCTATCAATAAAAAATAAATTGTTTCTATTATAAGCGTTAGTTGCTCCAATGTTAGCTTCTAATGTAGAGTTTTTACCTAAAATAAATTTTCTTTTTAAATTGATATCTAATCGATGGTAGTAGGGCAACCGTCCTTTGTTTAAATCAGCAAATTCTAATTTAAGGTCGCCATTAGAAGTAGTGTAAGATTGGTCAATTGATGAGAAAGGTATTCCTTCATAAAATCCTTGAGTTTGGGTAAATGGGAAACCTGAAGCTAAGTTCCAACGGGCATTCAATTCCCAATTCAAATCTTTACCAAAAATATAGGTAACCACCAAATTTACATTGTGTCTTCTGTCAAAAACTGGATAATAGGCTAATAATCCATCCCATCGTGTAACTTTCCCTAATGAATAAATAGTCCAGACATTTAAATGAGTTGAAGAATACTTTAATGAAAAATCTACTCCATAAGCATCTCCAGTTTCAACAATAAATTCTTTTTTCTCTACATCTGGTTTATCAACTGCTACAGGGTCATTTTCGTCAAATATTTGATTTCTATTAGTATTAGTCAGCTGTGTAAACATTTTGTAATACCCTTCTACATTCAAATTCAATGAACGGTTTAAATCTACTTCAAACCCTAAAATAGCATGGTTTGCTTTTTGTAATTTGTGTGTTATATCTCTTGTAGAGCCATCCTGTTCAGTAAATTGTTCTTGTAAGTTATCTGGTCCAGATAAAAATCCATAAAATAAATTGACAATATCTCTATCCGAATTAGCACTAATTAAATTTTGAGAATACATACCACCCGCTAATTTCAATCTAAATTTATCGGTGATGTTATATTTAAATCCTAATCGTGGTTCTGGAGAGAATGCTGCTAAAGAAGAATAATAAATAAATCTAAAACTTGGCTCAATTACCACTTTACCAGTATTAATTCGGTACATTACATAAGCATGCATTTCTGTGGTACTTTCTTTTTGTTTGATATTCGTTCCAATGGAATTGGTAAATTGATAATCTGTTGAAAGTGAATTAAACTCAAAACCATACTTAAACTGATTGTCTCCAGAAAATGTAGTAAAATCCATTCCTCCGTTAAATCCATTAATTTCACTTGAACGAGGTAAACTATCTGCTGCTAACAATTCAATTTTATAGTTCGAAAGAGCAGCGACTCCTTCAATTAATGTTTTAGAAGTGCTTGGTATTAAAACAAAATTTGCTCCTCCACCTTTTGAGTTCCATTTTAAATCTGAAACATCAGAATAATTTACATTATCCATAAAATTAAAACCAAAGAAACTTACTTTATTACCATTATCACCATTTAAAGAAATTTTACCATACAAATCAGTAAAACCATAAGGAAGCCCTAAAGTGTCAACACCTCTTGCATTTTCAGAGCTTAATGCACTAAAATAAGGTTTATAAATTGCAGAAGATTGCTCTAAATAAGAATGTTTTGCAGAAACAACAAAAGTAACCCCTCCATTACCCTCTTTAGCTGTTTTTAATGGTCCTTCTAACAATACTTTGGAGCTAAATGTGCTAACTGACACCTTTCCTCTTAATCTTTTTTTATCACCATCACGAGTGGTAATGTCCATAATAGAAGAAATCCTACCTCCGTATTCAGCGTTAAATCCACCTGTATATTCATCAGCACTACGCATAATATGAGTATCAAAAACAGATAATAAACCTATGGAGTGAAAAGGATTATAAATAATCATACCATCTAATAAAACCTTATTTTGAACTGGTGACCCTCCTCTAATGTATAATTGACCACCTTGATCTCCTGTAAATGTTACACCTGGTAATACTTGTAAATATTGAGCTAAATCGGGGTCACCACCAACGGCAGGAATGGACTTAATTTCTTTAGGTGTTACTTTGGTAACCGACATTTTTACCTGTGTTTTTGATTCTTGTTTTTCGGCAGAAACTTCAAAAGTATTCATCAGTGTTGCCGCTTCAACAAGAAAAAGATTTTTAGAGATTATTTCATTATCTTTTATTGATATCTTAAGTTGTATGGTATCGAAACCTAATGAGGTAATCATTAAAGTATAAGAGCCAGCTGGTATTTTAGTAATAGAATAAAATCCATTAACATCGGATGCTGCTCCAATTGTAGTTCCTTTTAAATAAACAGTAGAACCAATCTCTGCTTCACCAGATTTACTGTTGTAAATAAATCCTCTTATCGTTCCTTTTTGAGCGACAAGATTTACAGTTAACAACAAAGTTAAAAGGAGAAATAATACTTTATTCATTACTAATTTATTCATATATTTTAATTAAGCGAGCAAATGTATAAAAATACTTTTGAAGTAACTTGTCAAATGTATATAATCAGCACGATTTCTTTATTACCGTTTATCTTTCATATACACCGATTATTAAACAATTACTTTTCCTTTTTTGTTTTTTTTCTAAACCTTGAAAATAGCTTTTGCCAAAATTCTTTATTGGTATCATACTCTTCTTTGTATGATAAACCAACACCTTGAGTATAATTACTACTAGTATTTTCTAAGGAGAATTGATTAGAATTGTTAAAAGCTTTTATCCTCAGTTTACCATCTTGTGTTATTTTATACTCAATAGAAACATCACCAAGTAAATTATTGGTATTTTGAGCTTCGTTTGATATGTTTTGTCTATCGGACAATCCTAAATTACCATCTAAAATTAATCTGTCATTAAATAATTGAGTAGATAAAGCCAATTCTAGCTCTTGGTTAGAAAGTTCATCTCCAGGTCGATAATTTACACCAATATCAAAGTCGTTACTAATTTTTGATAACCAGTTACTTAGCTGGTTAGATAATAATTCACTAGACGTTGTGGAGCCAACATTTGCACTCGCATAAGTAGATTCAGAACCAGGTGGAGGTAAAAACCTATTTAGCACCAATAATGAAAAAACTTGTTTGTTTAGTTCCTGAACGTTCTCTACTTTATCGCTTACGTACAAAATACTTTTTACTTTGCTTTTGGTATCTTCATCAGCTGTTGGCAAATCGATATCAAAACTAATGTCAGGATTCATCATTGAATTGCTCATGTTCAATTTTAAATCTACAGGGATTCTTTTTTTATACAAATCGCTGGTATCTATATTTAATAATAAGTCGTATAATCTAGCTCTTAAACGATAAACAGCAGTTATGTTAATTTCAGCATCATAAGGGCTACCATTCCATGAAATTGAACCTCCCTCTTCCAAATCAAATCGTTTGTTTATGACGTTTTGAAGTGTAAATAAATAATCTCCATCTTTAATGTAGTAATTGCCATACATGTTTAAGTCTCCATCGTTACTGATATTTAAATTTAGATTACCAGTACCTGTGCTTCTCATTACATCTCCAATTTGATCATCAAAAATTAATCGAACTTGTGCATCGGGTGTAATCTCTAAATCAAAATTCATCTCAATATTTGATAAGTCAACTTCCCCTTCTTTTTTAATAGTAAGGTTATTGGTATCTTTTGAAACAAATTCAATAAAATTATTTTCCACTAACTCTTCGCTATTAGAAAGCGGTATATTAAGCGTTGTATTCCTTTCTGTTTTTATATCTACATCAATTCTCATTTGTTTTTTATATAAACCGATATCAACCAATCCACTAACAAATGCTTTTCCGAAATACAAATTATTATCTTTTTCGGTTGTATTTAATGCTAAAAAGTTATCTTTCATATCGATTGCTATACCAACACTCCAATCGCTAAACCATTGATGATAAATAGTCCCATTTACAATTGCTTTGTTTTTGTTTTTGGTTTCATCAAAAAATTCAACATTATCGAAACTTATCATATCTGGTACTATAGTAATATTACAAAGATTTGTGCTGTATTTTGTATTTAAGTATTTTACCAAAAATTCTGTATCATTTAATATTATATTTCCATTTAAACTAGGTTTTTTAAAAGTTCCTGTTATTGAAAGGTCTGCACTAGCATTACCTTTTAGTATGCTTAAAAATTCTTTGGTATAAACATCAAACATTTTCAACTCTGTTTGATTTAATTTTAATTTTAAATCTAAATTTTCACCCTCTTTTTTTGGGTAATAATACCCTCCGAATAAAATAGAAGGAATGTGATCTCGATAAAATTTGCCATCCAGTTTCAAAGATTGTTGTGCAGTATTCCAAATGGAAGCTACATTTCCTTTTCCAATAAGGTTATCATTAATTATAAAATTATCAAAATTCAAATCAGAAGTAAATAATAATTCATTATTCTGCTTGGTAATGGATGCAATTCCATCAATTGTACCTTCAATATTTAAGATGCCCTCAGGAATTATTCCTTTTAAAGAAGTTAAGTTGAAATTTTTTAATAAAATATCTACTTGGTCATCAGGACTATCAGATATTTTACCGTCTATTAATATACTTTGTGTTGCAGAAGAAATTTTTAGTCCCTTAAATGATATTAATCCTGAGTCGCTTTTGATATAATTAGTTGAATTTATAGCCCAAAGTGTATCCGTAATGTAAGCGTAAGAATTTAATACATTACTAGTATTAGAATAATATCCATTAAAAAGAGTGTGAATTGAAATTTTTGCTTCACTCATTTTAACAGGATTAATATTCCCCCATTGAAAAATAGTTAATGCAGAATCTTTTTCTAATTGACTTTCGAGCTTAAAATTAGCTATCGATAAACTATCATTTTGATAAATTTTAGTAGCATTAACAATAACATTTAATTTATTCTCATCAGCTACGCCCTTAAAATCAAAATCATCTACCTTTATTCCATAAGCATCAATAAAGCGAGAGTTTCCATTAAGAGTTAACAGATGTCCTTGAGCATTGTATTTGCCATTTAATGTAGTATTATCGCTTATTTTAACACCATTTAAAAACAATTTAGACAGTAATGTTGTATTGTGAAAAGATACATTAAAATTAACATCTTTGGGTATATTAGTTATTTGATGATTTTCATCAATTTGAGAGGGGATGTAACGAACAAAAAAGTTATTAATAAATTCCGTTAATTCATTAAAATTAAACTCTCCCGCTATATTTGCATCCAAAATGCTTGATAGAATGGTAATGTTTCTATACCTATCCTTTAGTTCTGATGTAATTTTAGTTTCTTCAATAAATATAGAGTCCAAATCATCTACATAACGTGAATTAAGAAGTTTTAAATCTCCAACTATATTTTCTGAGCTATTTCCAATAAAATTAACTTTCAATTGAGTAGAAAATCTGGTTCTTAGCTTATTTTCACTATTAATCAAATTCAGCTTAGCTAGTTTTGCATTTTCTATATTAGAGCTAAAATGGTACTCTGGAATTTTCTTAGAAAAATCTATATTACCATCAAAATCAAACGATATGTTTTCATCTTTTACGGCTAAAAACCCATTAAATAGTTGATTTTTAAAATTCACTTTCACCTCCACATTATTATAGTCATATCCTTTGATAACAATTTGATTAATGTTTCCTGATAAAGATGCATCTATTTCTTTTTTAGAGAATCCTTTTCCATCAATATTTACATTCATGGTTATCTCTCCTAAATCTTTCGGAATGTCAATAAATTTTCCTAAATCAAAACGACTAGAAATAATTTTTCCTTTATAATGTGGTTCTCCGTTTTTAAGTTTTAAAGACAAATCCGTTGTAATACTTCCTAAGTTTGTTTTGATGTTTCCGTAGGTAACAAAGTCATGATAAAATCCTGTAAAATTTCCTTTAAATCGAATGGTTCCAAGTTGTCTAAAATTATTGGGCAGGGTAATGAATGTTTCTTCAACAAAAGGATATAAAGGGATAGATTCTATCCGTTCTTTGGTAGTTATTAATTCTTTTACGTCAACATACAAAAACATATCTTCAGGCTCTGGCAAACCTGTTATATCAACATTTCCTTTAAAACGAGTTCCATCATCAAATAATAGAGCAAGGTTTCTACCTTTTAGATTATTAATTTTTCCTTTAACTTCGCCTTCAACCATTAGCGATTTATTTAAGCAGTTTAATGTTGGGGCAAAATAACAGATGTCGTTAAAATCTATTTTTGAAGAATTAAGGGTAGATTTAATAGTTACAGCTTCAATAAAATTTCCGAAATCGGCATAATCTTTCATTAAAAAAGAAACATTTCCATCAACGTTGGAGTATGGAGTAGAAAATTTTAAGTTTTGAGTGATAATTCCAGCGGGTGATATGTTGAAGTTGCAAGCAAAATTATCCAATTGAAAACCGCTTTGTTCAAAAAACTTTAATCGCTCAATTTTACAATCAATACCTTTTTCTAATAATTTTATGCTACTTAGCGAAACATCAAGATAAGTTAAAGAAACATGATTATAATCCACTCCAGAAATTACTTTTTCAAAGTTTTCATCGTCGTAATCAAATCTAGTTTTATTAATTTCCAAATTATTTAGTGCAAATACCCAATCACTTTTACTGGAAGTGGTATCCTTTGATGAAAAATAATCGAGTATAAAAGCTAGATTACTCTCTTTTTCATCCTTATAATTTTTAAGGTTAAAAAAACAATCCGTCAACACAACATCATCCACTATTATTTTTTTCTTTTTAAAAGAAAATTCATCAATGTCGATTGCTAATTTATTGATATATAATAGGGTGTCGTGGTGTAAATCTTCGATGTAAAAATCGTTTAACGTAACTGTTTGAAATAACGACACCTCAATATTGGTAACACTTATTTCGGTATTTAAGTTCTTAGCTAAAGATTTTAAGTATTGTTTAATCAATAAAGTTTGAAAAGAAAAATTATAGGTAGCCAATGTTACTACCCCTGCTATAATCAACAGAAACATTAACAGAACTAAACCTATTTTCTTTCTTTTTTTAATAATTTCGCTACTTTATTAACTAACCTGTAAAAATAAACTTAATGCAGCAATCCTCAATAATTATTTTAGGTATTGAATCATCTTGTGATGACACTTCTGCTGCGATAATTAAAGACGGCAAAATTCTTGCCAACATAATTGCCAACCAACAAGTGCACGAAGCTTATGGAGGTGTTGTTCCTGAATTAGCTTCCAGGGCTCACCAACAAAACATTGTGCCAGTTGTTGATGAAGCCATCAAACATGCAAAAATTAGTAAAAAAGATATATCAGCCGTAGCTTTTACTAATGGACCAGGTTTACTAGGCTCATTATTGGTAGGAAGTTCTTTTGCAAAAGCTTTTTCATTGGCAATGAATATTCCTATAATTGAAGTAAATCACATGCAAGGGCATATTTTAGCTCATTTTATTGAGGAGGGAAATAAGACAAAAAAACAACCTCATTTTCCTTTTTTATGCCTCACCGTTAGTGGTGGACATACTCAAATTGTAAAAGTTACCGATTATTTTAAAATGGAAGTTTTGGGTGAAACCATTGACGATGCTGCTGGTGAAGCATTTGATAAAATTGCAAAAATGTTAGACTTACCTTATCCTGGTGGTCCTATTTTAGACCAGTATGCACAGTTAGGAAATGCCTCCAACTATAAATTTACCCATCCAAAAGTGTCTGGCTTAAATTACAGTTTTAGTGGTTTAAAGACTGGTGTTTTGTATTTTTTAAAAGACGAACTCCAGAAAAATGAAAACTTTATTCAGGAAAACCTTCCTGACATTTGTGCATCGGTACAAAAAACAATAGTTGATATCCTTTTGATTAACTTAAACAAAGCAATAAAACTAACAGGAATAAAAGACATTGCCATTGCTGGTGGTGTTTCGGCTAATTCCGAATTAAGAAAAAGATTAACCAATTTAAGTAGCGACTACAACATTTTTATTCCAAAAATGGAGTACTGCACAGATAATGCTGCAATGATAGCGATAGCTGGTTATTACAAATATTTACAACAGGATTTTGCCAATCAAAATGTTACCCCTAAAGCAAGGATGAAGGTTTGAAAAATCTCCTTTAATTCTTTGTTACTAAGATTGTTAAAAAATAATATTGTCTTTCTCATAAAATTTCCCTAACTTAGTTCTTTATGAAAAGAATTTATATTTTATTTTTTACTTTAATTCTGAACTGTTTTTCTTATGGACAAGAGTTTAGTTTTCAAATGTTTTTTGAAGACGCAATTGGGAATAAAGATACATTGATATTTGGCTATGATATCAATGGAACTGATACTATTGATACTCCTTTTGGAGAAACAAATATTATTTCATTACCTCTTGACACTGGTTTAGATGTACGAATTACAAATGAATTTTATAATCGTTGTTTTCTTTCTATACCTGGAACATTTCATACTAAAAATCAAATTATTCAAAAAAATTGCAATTCTGGATTTTCTATTATCAATGTTGATATTTTAACCAATAACTGGCCCGTAACTGCGAGCTGGGATAGTGCCTTGTTTAATGACACTTGCAGGATTGGCAGCTTTTTAACAAGTATTGCTCCAGGTGGGTGGTGGGATACGGGCAGTCCAAGCAACCTAGATAGAATTGTGCTAATAGGTATCAGTCAAAAGACCTTTAATTCAAATTATAATTCTTCTTCCTCTTATAATTTAAGTTGTGATGGCTACTCTTATATTAATAGTAATAATGATACCATACCAACCTTTTGGCAATTATTTGGAGATTCAACTATATTAATTTATTCTATAAATGAAATTAAGATGTCTGGTTATCTGGATGTATTTCCCAACCCAACAAGCGGAATTATAAATATTGAAAGTTTTGATGTTATAAAAATTGAAGTATTTGATGTTACTGGAAAGTTAATAAAATCGAATGTCAATAAAAATAGTATTGATATATCAAATCAACCAAATGGTATCTATTTTGTTAAATGCAAAGAAAATAAAAAGGAAGTTATCTATAGAAAAATAGTTAAGACTTCTTAACCGCATTGTATTCAATCCCCTACTTCAAAAAAAATTCAGATTTCTATTTCAAAAGATTAACATTTCCAAAATAATTATGGAACTCACTATTGGTATCTTTTATTTTTATTTTATATACGTAAAGTCCAGTTGGAGCAAATTTTCCTTTGTAGGTTCCATCCCATCCTTTTTCAGTATTATCTGTAGAAAAAATTAGTTCACCCCATCTGTCAAATATTAAAAAAGAATATTCAACTACCATATCCAGTTTAATTATCGGTCTAAAAACCTCGTTCAAATTATCAAAATCTGGTGTAAAAGAATTCGGTATAAATACATTAATTTCTTCTTTAATGATAACGTATTTACAAATATCATCCGAACAACCATTTTGGTTAAAGCTGTACAAACAAACTTCGTACTCACCAGCTTCTTCCTTAAATTGATAGATTAGGTTAGTTGAAGATGATGAATCTAATCCTACAATATCCCAGATATAATTTGTTGCTCCTTGCGATTCATTAGTAAACGTAATTTCGGTAAAGGGTACAAACGTAGGTTGAGGAGAAATAGAAAATGCCGCAATTACTTCAGGCAATCCATTAATATCAGCAACTCCATTAGTTATACAGCCAGCAGAATCATTAATTAGTAGCTGATAATTACCAACGCATAAATTAGTAAAAGAACCAGAATTTTGAAAAGAAGTACCATTATCAATACTGTATGAAAAAGCACCAGGAGCGGTAATATCAATTTCCCCATCACAGTCAAGGTAACAAGTTTCGTCAGTCGTGTTGATTTGAGTGATAACAAATTGTGGTGGAGACTGAATAACAAAATTGATAGTATCAACACAAGTTGGTCCATATAAAATGTTCCTTGAATAAACAATATCATTTCCAGCACATAAGTTTAAGAATGTACTATCGGTTTGCCAAGTAAGCCCATCCATTGAAAATTCTAAGGCATAATTTAATGAATCGGTTACTACGACTTCACCGTTGCAATCTCCAAAACACGTTACAGCAACAGTTGTTGTATATCCGTTTAAAGGGCAATTACAAAGTATGTCGCCAAGTGGTAAAATCGTTACTTCAACAGTTGCTGAATCTGGGCAAATTGGATTATTGATTAAATAAGTGAACGTATAAGTACCAGGTGGAATAACTTGCGGATTAAAAATATTACTACTTGGAATATAGTTTTCAAACCAAGCACCATTAGTATCAGGATTTCCTCCTAAATATTGAAACAAATTAAAAGGAGATGAACCTGGACAAACAGTAATAATGCTATCTATTCCTGCAAAAGCAACAGGGTTTACAAAAATAGTAACCGTATCAAAAGTAGAACAAGCTTGATGATTGGTCTCCCATATTTCTACAATGTAAGTCATATTTGAGTTAATAGTAGCAATTGGATTATTAATGTTTGGATTACTTAATCCTGTAGTAGGAGTCCAACTATAATTGTATTGTATTTGAGGGCTAACTCCAACTGTATTAAAAACATTATTACCAATAATAGGGTTGCTGCCTGTATAATTAATTCCATTGGAAAATAGAACATTTCCACTACAATCTAAAATTTGGTAGGAAACTTCAGAATCCCAAGAACCACTAACCGTATTAAAAACTATATTATCTCCTGAGGATACACTAAAAACATCAGAAAAACTGGTGCCCGTATTAAACGTAAAAAAACCTAGTGAGACTCCATTAATGACGACTTATATACTAAAACCGTTCCAACCATAACCAAAAGAGTCAAACATATAAATGGTATAATCGCATTTAACTGGAGCAGCATTGACTGATGTAG
>CAYHWX010000072.1:0-19556 GCA_964360245.1 uncultured Vicingus sp. | reverse complement strand
TTGTTCTGATATTATTTCGGCTGATACAAAATCGTCTCCACCTATTCCAAAAATTTGAATAGTAATTTTGCATTTTTCATGGCTTATTTTATTTTCTGATAGATTAAAACTTCTGTATTCTTGTCGTTTACAACTATAAACACCATTTTGTGCATTTATCGAAAATGTTAGAAGGCAAAAAACAGCAAAAAACAAAACTGATTTCATATTATAAATGTAATAAAATATTTAATAGCCATTTCAAACGAGAAAAAAAATGTATAATAAAGTGTTTAATAAGTTAAGGTAATAGTTGTGCCTTTATTTATTTCACTTTCTAATTCAATATTAGCACCTATCTTCTCTGCTCTATTTTTCATATTGTTAATTCCGTTTCCTTTTTGAATTGTTAAAATATCAAAACCAACTCCATCGTCTTTTATTTCAATTTTTCCACCACTTTCATTCAATTCGATGTGAAGAAATAAGTTTTTAGCTAAAGAATACTTCATAACATTATTAATTGCTTCTTGTATTATTCTATAAAGTTCAATTTTTTCGGAATTATTAATTTCTTTGACTACCTCGTAAACAAAGTGTGTTTCAATTTCTCCTGCTTCTTTTAATTGTTTAAACAAAACCTCAATCTTAGCTTTTAAATCTACTCCTATTCTATCCGAAATTTCGTGGGAGATATTTCTTACTTCGGTGGTTGCTTCAATTAAAAAACCAAGTGACCTATCAAACACATTTCGAGAATCATTGTCTAGGGTTTCTATCTCCTTTTTTAAACTTTTAAACCCCATTTGAGAAGCAACTAATAATTGCTGTATGCTATCGTGTAGTTCGCTCGAGATACGGTCTTGCTCTTCAACAATAGCAATCGAAAGAATTTTTTTTCGTTTTTCTATTTTATTTTTAATTATTTCTAGTAATTCAACTGTGTTAAATGGTTTAGTGATATAATCATCAGCACCTAATTCCATACCTTTTCTTATGTCTTCTGATGTCGCTCGAGCAGTTAAAAACAGAAAAGTGGGAACTATTTCTTTATTCATAGATTCGTTTAATACTTCTAGCATTTCAAAACCACCCATTTCGGGCATGTTCACATCACATACCACTAATGTTGGATGTTCTTTGAAAACAGCGACAAGTCCTTTATTTCCATTGATGGCTGTAACTACATCGTATCCTTTTAATTCTAAAATATCTTGCAATGACTCTCTAATTGCCTTATCATCTTCAACAATTAGCACTTTGTCTTTTAAAAGTAGGGTTGAATTATTCATGGCTTTATTGGTTAGTTGATACTAATTAAATACAATTAAAAACGTGTAAAATCAATTTTTAGTTAATCACAAATTAAGTAGAATAAAGATAACTATAATTTAATACCAAGAACAGTTACATCGTCTGTTTGTTCTTTATCTTTTTTCCAATTTATAAATTCTTTTATCAATAATTGTTTCTGCTCTTTCATTTCTATATCTTTAAAAGATAAGAGCAAGTTTTTCATTTTTTTTGTTTTATATTTTTTATCATTATTTCCACCAAATTGATCGGCAAAACCGTCGGAAGTTAAATAAATAGTGTCCCCTTTTTGATAATGAAAACCTTGTTCTTGGATTTCAAAATTTGAGCCTATTCCTCCAACCGAAGCATTGCTTCCTTTAATTTCATATAGCTTTTGCCCTTCTTCATTCTCAAAAAACCTAAGATTATCTTCGTTAATCGTTCCTTTATTAAATGTTTTAGCATTGATATAAATCGGACGTTTTGCACCTGCAAATTTTACAAGTTTTCTGCTCTCATTAATCGCACACAAAGAAATATCCATACCATCACCAATATTATTCTTATGGTGTGCCGACATAAATTCACTGACTAAACTATTTACCTCAGTTAAGATGTTTACTGGATTTTGATAACCAAGTTGATTTACAGTAGTGTTTAACATGTTATAACAGACCATTGATATTAAAGCAGCAGGGATACCATGTCCAGTACAATCAGCTACTGCTATTAGTGTTACATCATCAACTTTCCTTACCCAATAAAAATCGCCAGAAATGGATTCTTTTGGTAGATAAAAAATAAAGTGTTCAGGAAAAAACTCCTTCATTTCAGTGTTACTAGGAAGTATAACATGCTGCACCATTTTTGCTCGTTCTAAGCTATCAAAAAAGCCTTTGGATTTTTCTTTTACTTTCTCTTTAAAGCCACTAATTGCTTCTTTTGTATTTTTATTTCTATCTATGTTTTGTATTTTTTTTCTAATCTCTACTTTATTTAGTTGGTAAGAAATAATTTGTAGAAGTTCTTTGATATCAAATGGTTTTGCAAGGTAATCGTCTGCACCAAGGTTCATTCCATTTCTGAAATCTTTCATGGTTGCCAATGCACTTAAAAAAATGAAAGGAGTGCAATAAAGTTCAGGATTTAATCGAAATGCTTTTACTGTTTGCCAGCCATCCCATTCGGGCATCATTACATCGCAAAGCACCAAATCGGGTTTTGTTAAAATAGCTTTATTTAACCCTTTCTTTCCATTCTCGACACATTCTACTTCGTAACCATTTAGCACCAAAATATCTGAAATAGTTTCTCTAATATTTTTTTCATCTTCTATCACCAATATCTTGCCCATTTTATTGAAGTTTAATCTATTTTTAATTTATTGTTTGATTACTTTTATTTTTGAAGTGTTTGTTGTAATTAAATAAATTCCAGGTGGTACATTAAATAAATTAGCACTATACATTGAATCGCCTATTTTAGTTAACTTTATTTCTGGAGTGATATCCTGTCTTAATAAATTAAATATTTTAAACTCTTCCATTTCTGTTTGAGAGCCTATAATTGTTATTATATTTTTGGTTGGGTTTGGGTAAACTTTTATTTCTACATTTTCAATCTCATCAAATGTTATTGATTTTATTTGTGAATATGAACTTTGTCCATCAAAATCAGTTTGTTTTAGTCTGTAGTATGAAATTCCATTAAATGGCTTATCATCAGAAGCGTTATAGTTCAAAATTGAATTACTATTACCAGCTCCATCAACTATTTGTATGGGTGCAAAAAACTCACCATCTACAGATCGTTCAATTGTGAAATAATCATTATTAATTTCAGAAGCAGTTTCCCATAACAAACATACTTCTGAGTTGCATTTATTTATTTGAAATGATAATAATTCTATTGGTAAAGGATTGTTAATTGAGCTAGACCCTAATGTAAATGGGCTAAAATTACTTACATCAACAGGTGTTGTACAACTTGTTCCCGAAATGATAGTTCCAGACACAGTAGAACCAGTAGTACCTCCATTCCCTTCAGATGCCCATTTTACTCCATCCCAATGAGCTATTTGCAATTCACATAAATTATCTATACCACAAGAGTTTGAATCCCATGAAAGCGTTACTTCTACATTTGAGCTACCTCCAGTTCTGTTTAGTACCCAATATTCGCAACCACTTACGTGGTCTAATCCAACATCTAACAAACTCCTGTTATAAATTCCATCTGGGTCAGACTCAGTATAAAAAGCAGTAAAGTGATCTGTAACAACAGTTGGTGTTGATATACTTATGCTTCTTAAGAGATTGTTATCTCCTATTGGAAATTCGAATTCACCATTTCCTGTTTTCCTAACAACTCCATTAATATAACTTGAATCACTACTCCCAACGAATGATGACCCATCTAAAAAATGAACAAATTCTGTGTTAATATCAGAAGTATCTGAAAATATTCTTCCTTTGATAAATGTTAATTCTCCAGCAACTTGAAATTCATTATCTAATTTAATTGAATTGTTTGACTTATTAATTATTAAATCATTAACTTGAATTATAGTTGAGCCATTAAGTGTTTGATAATTTGAACCAACTAGATAAAATGAACCTAAGTTATTATTAAAAGTTCCATTGTTAGTATAGTTTCCAAAAATAGCGACTTTAGACAATGTATGCATTCTTATATTACCATTGTTTTGAATTTGTGCAAAGCTATTATTTACTAATAGTATTGAAGAGATAATTATGGCCGTTTTTATTTTCATCTTATTGAAAGATTATATGTTTATAAATTTTTTGCAGTATAATGGATTAATACACCAGATACTGCAGGGTCAGTCGCTGGGTTATTCCCATCAACTAACGATATCCTTGTAATTTTAAACATAATAAAATTCTTTCCAGTAATGTCTATTGCAGGTATCCCAAGGTGTGTTAATTGATCTGTATATTGTACTGTTGAAAGGTTTTTATCCCCACTATCAATTGTTCCTGTTGTGCCACCTATTGTTGCACCACTTGTATACGACTTGTAGCTAATATTCCACCTAACTTCTTTAGCTGTTTCAGAAGCCATTGGTAAATAATTTAAATGAATGTAGATATTACCCCCTGCGTAATCGTCAGGTATTTCAGTCCTAAAATATAATTCATTATTCATTGAAAACTGTTCAACTATATTATTATCAAAAACAACAGTAGTTGTTTTTGTCGATCCTACACCTTTTCCAATAGTTGGAAGTAAAATATGTTTACCAAAAGTAGCACTTGGCAGTTCTACCCAAGACGACCCATTGTAATAATTCGGTCGATTTGTTGTTGTGTTAAATATCTGTAAGCCAGTAGCAGGTGAAATTATTGCATTACGTTCAGTATCCGTCATTCTTGGCATTAAGAATCCTTGAGAATTACTTTCCATTTCCAATAGTGAACTACTACTAATTGTTGCAGGATTATCCCCAATTTTAACTTGGGCTTTTAGTGTATTAATAAAAACAGCGGTTATAGTAAAAGCTAAAACGATTATTTTTACATTAATAATTTTTGTTGTAACTAAAAGTCTGAAATATTTTTTTAAATTTTTCATAATATATAGTATCAAAATATAATACTCAATATTATTGCAAAACACTCAAAATTTCTATTGATAATTTCCCAACGACAGCTTTTGATTTCCCAACGAGAGGGTTAAATTAAATTTTCAAGTAATATGGTTAAGTATTTTCATTAATTCATCTTTGTAATGATGAGATACAGGCACATAAGAGCAATCGGATAATAAGAGAGCACCATTTTTACCACGAATATACTTATCAATAAATTGAGGATTTATGATGGCTGATTTATGGACCTTTAAAAAATGCTTGTTGACCAAAATATGTTCAAATGCTGACATGGGTTTAGAAACTAAAATTTTAGAACCGTCAACGAAAAAAAAACAACAGTAAGCACGGTCAGCCTGGCATTTAATAATTTTATCAAAAGAAACTAATCTCAACCCATCTTCAGAAGGCAGTGCCAATTTATTAAAAGAATCATTGGTTTCTTTTGGGGTGTTCAATTCTCCTAAATGCAACAACTTTTTCCGAGCATCTAATCGCAACCTGATAATTTTTAACACTTCGGTGTAATCAAATGGTTTAAGGATATAATCATCGGCGCCCAAACTCATACCATGTCTAATATCTTTTTTTTCTACCTTAGCAGTAAGAAAAAGAAATGGTGGAATAATTTCATCTTTTAAGCGTTGATTGATTGCCCCAAGTAATTCAAAACCATCCAATTCTGGCATATTTACATCGCAAAGCACTAAATCAGGTCGATTTTCTATAATTGCATGATAGCCTTCCTTTCCATTGTTTGCAGTTGCGACTTGATAACCAGATAATTCTAAAATATCTTTTAAGGTGTCTCTAATATTTTTATCGTCTTCAACTATGAGTAGTTGTTCCATGTCAGCTATTTTTTAAAACTACTGTAAATTCAGAACCTTCGTTTAATACACTTGTAACACGAATCCCACCCCCGTTTAACTCGGCATATTCTTTTGCAATTGCTATACCCAACCCTGTTCCAGGGAAATCATTTGCATTGGATGCTCGAAAAAAAGTTTGAAATAAATGTTTAAGGTCGTTTGGAGGAATTCCAATACCAAAATCTTTTACCGAAATGAATACCTGTTTTTGTTCAAAACTAAGTGTTAAAATTGGATCAGGATAGCCAACAGAATATTTAAAAGCATTGGAAATTAGGTTAGAAATGGTGTGTTCAAAAAGATTCCCATCAAGCATAATGTTAAATGGTTTTCCATGAATAACAAGATTAATTTTTCTACCATCTGTTTGTATGCTGTTGTATTTGCTAACTATTTCATTAGCAATAGCGACCAAATTGGTAGGTTTGTAGTTTGGTTTAATTCTGTTCGTATTCACCTTTCCTAAAATAAGCACATCGTTCATGAGCTCGCTCATTCTATTTACTTCCGACTGTATTCTAGAGGTTACTTTACTTAGCTTTTCTTTAAATTCACTATTTAACGAATCTACATGCATGTTGATTAAACCAATGTTAGCTTGAATTACGGTAAGTGGTGTTCTAAATTGATGAGAAGCAGTAGAAACAAATCGAGATTTTAATTCGCCCAACTCTTTTTCTTTATTTAAACTTACTTCTAGTTTATTAAGGGTGTTTTCTAACTCTTTTGTTCTGGCATGAACTAAATTCTCTAGATTGTTTAAGGTGTTCTGGAGTTGTTGTTCTACTAACTTCTTTTCAGTAATATCATAACCAACGCTAATTATACAATTATCAACTCCTTTGGAATTGTGCCATTCAAACCATTTTAAAGTTCCATCTTTACATTTAACTAAACGTGGATGATTGGTAGTTCGAACAATGCTGTTATTCCTTAAATAACTTATCAATTCATTTTTTACACGATTGCTTTCTGTTTCATCTACAAAAGTTGCGTTCCACCATTTGTTTCCTAATATCTCGGATGGTTCAAAACCAATAAGTCTTTTTATGGAGGAAGTAGTAAATATTACATTTCCGTTTCTATTGGTTAAAAGAACAACAGAATCCACATCTTCTAAAATTGAATTGGCTTGTAGCAGATGTTTTTCAGCTTCTTTTCTACTCGAAACATCAATCATGATGGCACTGAAATAAAGCTTTCCATCTCTTTCCCAACTGCCTAAAGATAATTCTATCGGAAATTCGGTGCCATTTTTATGTAGTCCAAATAATTCAAAAGTTTCTCCTTTATGAAGCAACGTTCTATTTTTTAATGCAAAAGCCAATCCTTTTTCGTGCATTTTTCTATAACGTTTAGGCATTAACATGCTTAATGGTTTATGAAGCATTTCATGTTTATCATAGCCAAAATTAATTTCCGCACCTTTATTCCATTCTAAAACATATCCCTTTTCATCAATTACGATAATCATTCCGTTAGTTAATGAGTGAAAAATGGATCGAAATTTTGCTTCACTCTCGATAAGGGCATCTTGTATGTTTATTTTTTCGGTAATATTTTTATCAATACCCCTATAACCTTTAAGATTCCCTTCTTTATCTATAATTGGAACTCCATTTGTAAGCAAACATATTTTTTCTCCTTCTTTATTTATATGCCAATTAATGATGTCTTTAATAGGTGCTTTATTTGCTTTTATTTCTGCAAATATTTCTGAAACTCTCTTAGCTTCATCTTTTTGCATAGAACCGAAAGGAGCTTTTCCAATAATTTCTTCAGTGGTTTTCCCTATAATATTGTTAACCTGCGATGAACTGTATGTAAATTTGTCATTTTCATCTATCTCCCAAACCCAATCCCCCAAACTGAAAATAATATCATTAAGCCGTTCTTCGTTTTCTTGTAATTTAACTTGAACACATTTTTTTTCTGTTATATCTTGTATGGTACCAAACATTTCTATTGGCTTTTGATTTTCATCAAAAATTAGCTTACCCAACCCATGCACCCATTTTTCTTGTCCAGTTTTTTGATTAATTATTTTATACTCCTTATTAAATTTCTTTCTTTTCGTTAAAACTTCATTTGTGAAGTAATTCAACATCAAGTCTTTAAACTCAGGGTGTATCAACTTTAGCCAAGAATTAAAGTTTTTTTGATAATCTTTGTTAATTCCAAAAATGGAATTCAATTCCTCAGAGCTAGTCCAATCGTCATTTTTAATATCAAAAACATAATAGCCTAAATGTGCAATTTTTTGTACTTCTCCTAACGCTTTTTCACTTTTAATTAACTTATTTATGGTATTAACCTGTTTGGTAGTATCTTTTCCTACAAAAATAAGGTGAGTAACAGTTGCTTTATTATTTTCTTCAGTAACTGGTATTATAGTTTGTTCTATTTGATAATGTTCTCCACTTTTTTTAGTGTTGTAACAGTTCATTTGAAATGATTTGTTTTGATGTAATTTTCCCCAAGCCTTTTTATTCAAAATTTTAGTAATTGCACCACCATTACATACTTGATAGCTTTTTCCTAATACTTCTTTGGTTTTGTATCCTGTTAATTTGGTATAATTAGTGTTTACGTAATGAACCATTAAATCAACATCACAAATCACAATAATGTCAGAAGAAGCATTAAAATAATTGAGCAATTGAGTTATTTTTTTTGGTAAATTTTTATATAACGGATTATTACTCAAGGAAAAGAATTTAACGTCAAATCTATGTAGTAAAACAATAAGAAACAAACGTAGGATTACGTTTTTTTGATAAGTATTTATACGTAGTTTACTCTTAAACTCACTCAGCAAATCCGAGCGAGTGATGTAAAGATTTATTAAAAAATTAGTAGAATTATTAGATAAACCTATTTCTTGATTAATTGAATCAATTGATTGAGTTGTTTTTGATTTTTAACAGAATAAATAGAGTTGAGTACTATTTCTTTTTCTTTGGTGGTTAAATGCCAGCTCAAGGAAATATTGTTTTCTGAGTTATCTAATTCAAAATCGAATACATCAATGGGTTGTTTTATATTATTTCCTAAATATTGCAACATATCATCTTGGTTATAGTCTTGTATAGGAAATAAGTTTTCGTATAAACTTCCAACAGGGCTAAAAAAAGTTTCTGTTATGCTTCGTAAGGAATTGTCTTTTATCATTAAATTTTTCTGTTTATCTCTAAAACTGATAATGATAATTCCACTAGTGTTGTTGTTAATCCATTCTTTAAAGGTATAGATGTATTTATAAGTGGTTGCTTTACCAAAATTATCTCTCATGCCAGCATCCATAACTGTTATTGGAGGATTACTTGGCAACGATACGCGAGGCATAATGATAGGAAAAGTGGCACTCATTCTTAAAGCACTTGTAAATTTTAAATTGTTTGCATCTTGTTTTTCAAAGAGCCGACTAAATTCAAAATTCTCTATAATTGGTTCGGAATTTACAATTCCTATAGGATTATTATTGCTTAAATAGGAGATGGGTTGAGATGAAATTAACATTCTTCTTGCGTCATTAATGACTGTTGGAGATAAAATCATTATTGGTATTTCTGAATTGTATTCCGGAAGACTATAATCACGTAATCTTTTATCCAAGATATAATCAGTATTTATTAGTAATTGTCTTTCAAAAGAATACCCTCGATCTTTCCAATAGGAGTATTTTCCATCGTGATATTTTTTTGTTCTTATAAAAAAATCGTTGGTAGCAATACTAAACGCTACTGGATTTAATAAATCTTTAGAAATATTATCGAGGTACTCGCGGGAGTATATTGATTTTTTTAAGCTCTTTTTTTGTAAGTGCAATTCTCTATAATAAGCAGCCCCTATCATTCCACCTGATGAGCCTGTAATTAAATGGGTTTGATTAAATAATTTTCCTTTGGATAATTGATCGGTGAGTTGGAGCATATAAAATGTCCACATGGTGGACCGAGTGCCACCGCCACTCGTATTAATAAATATTATTTTTGGTTTTTCGTCAACTGACAGATTATTTTTTTTCTTCCAATTTTCAAGAATGGCAATGGAATTTTTAATATCAGTTGCCTGATTATTTTTATTATCACTTAAATTAGTTAGGTTTTTTATCGAATAATCGGCGTTTTCTATGTTATAATTAAGCCCATAAGCCATATTGGAGTATGTGAAAAATTCACTTTTAGATAAATAATTTATGAGTATAAAAACTCCAACAATAACTATTGTTGTCCAACCTTTTAACCAAGTATAAAAAGCACTCATTAAAATAAAAAGCATTGTAAAAAAAAGTATAATACTTGCTCCAGCAGGTATGATAAAGAAAGGTATTTCGCTAAATAAGCCCAAAACAAATAAGGAAATAAAAATAGCAATTTCAAAAAGGGATGCATTTAAGTGATTTTGTTTAATGATAGATTTAAGCATTGCTTCATCATAATGAGAGATGTCTCTGGCATGTTTAATTTTAAAAGGGAGGTGGAGGTAAGTCTCAACGTGCCATTTATCTTTACTTTTTAAAATGCTAAAAATATTTTTATCTCTAGAAAAAAATGAGTTGATTATCGTTTTATCATCTTCAAATGGATCAATCCCCAATTTTTTAAATATGGTTTTGTTAGTCGATAAAAAATAGGTAATGGAGATTAATATATTAATGGTATATCCTATTATAATTGCTGAGATGTAATATAGGATGGTAATTATTGAAGTATTTTCATTTACTAGGTGATAGTTTACAACTTGAGTAATGTAATAAATTAAAAAAATTACAGGTAGTAAAGAATTATTGATGCAGAATTTTACAAAAGGACTTTTTAAAGCTGCAATAAATGGAAACCGCTTACTATTAATGATGTAACTACTGATGTTAAACGTCATCACAAACCCACCAATGGCAAAACCGATAATAAAATATGACCAAAAACTAACGGAATTTAAGTATTCAGGAGCTAGAAATAAGAAAGAAATACCAAATTTACCTGCAAAAGTGTTACTTAAAAGTCCAAAAAGGAGAAGCCAAAGAAGAATTAATAAATGGTTTCTTTTTAAATTAACGAGAAGTAATTGTAGTGGAAAAAAGAATATGATTTTACGAATCATTTTAACATCACTATTAATTGGTAGCCAAAACTCCTATTTTTACGTAAATAAATGATGTTTTGTTTTCTTTGAAAAAGAATTAATGTTTCTTTTTTTCAAATAATTTTCCAGCACCTTCAATAAATTTTCTTAAAAGATCGAAATATAAAGTTATTGCAAGAAGAATTGACATCAACCAAATAATAACAAGATTTACCCAAAAAGTATCAAAATATTTTCCAAAAACCCTTTTTTCAGGAGCGTAAAAATGAGCCCTAAAACCATTTGGACTTAAGTAAATAGGATCTGCTTTTTGTATTAAGTGTCCATCTAATTCTAAAATTTTATTGATAGAGTTTTTATCTTTCACATAATCTGACAGAGCATCATTGGTATAGTCATTTTTCTTTTTGATATACAGCTCTTTTGATTTTTCGTCCTTATTTAGTTTGGATACTAAACCATCTCTTTCATCGTAAGCTTTTTTATATTTTTTTAAATAATATTCATTTAATTGATTGATGTAAAACTTAGTATCACTAATAACCTTATCACTAATTTTATCATAATACAAATTTTCGGTCAGGTCAAATTGAACATTTTTATTACGCTTAACTTCAACAGCAATCTCATTTCTAAGTAAAGTAAGATTTTCGATTATTTTATTTTTTTCTTCTACTTTACTAAAATTATTTTCTACACTACTTAATTTTTCCCTCAGTTTTCCTAACCAATAATTTTTTCTATATTCTATTGTTTTAAAATTCTTATCAATTTTAAAAAACTGTTTTTCAAACTCATTGTCTTTAAACTGATGAACAGCTAATGCTTCAAAAGCCCATCTGGAGGTCATTACCTCGCCAACAATTGGCACCATGTCTTGAACAGTGATGGTAGGATTTAATTTATCGAATTTTACCATAACACCACTCAACAAAAGTTGTGGTATTACTAAAAAAGGAATTAATATGTAAATAGTAACTGCGGAGTTAAAGCTCGACGAGATATTTAAACCTAACATATTTGCAAAACAGGAGGTTGTGAATAACACCAACCAATACGACAAGTACATTCCTTTAATTTCCAAAACAAGATTACCTACAATAACAAAAGATAAGGTTTGTATGGCAGAGATAATAAACATCACAGAAATTTTAGAAAATAGATAACTACCTTTACTTAGGTTTAAGAATTTCTCTCTTTTTCTAATTTTTTGGTCTTTAAAAATTTCTTCTGCACTTACTGTTAAACCTATAAAAAGAGCAACAATAACTGACATAAATAGGAAAGCTGGGAAATTCTCATTTTCTCTAAAAATATAACCAAGTTCATTATTTGCATCTGAATTAAAGTAACGAAGTAGATAGGACAAGATAAAAGCTAAAAATGGTGCTTCTAAAAAGTTGATTAATAAATATTGTTTATCTGTTAGTTTGGAAAGAACATCTCTGGTAATAAAAACTTTAAATTGTTTTATTTTGTTTGGG
Organism: uncultured Vicingus sp.; assembly: GCA_964360245.1. Lineage (GTDB taxonomy): Bacteria > Bacteroidota > Bacteroidia > Flavobacteriales_E > Vicingaceae. The sequence continues at coordinate 7,230 of CAYHWX010000072.1, read as the reverse complement.
ATGTTCGAAATAATTTTCAGTGCCTCATCTATTTTGCTGAAATCATTAATATTTTGAGCAACAGTTTTATTGTAATTATTGTACCATTCAATTGGGTTAATCTTTCTGTTTTCGGTAGGGTGACCGTATTCATCAACTACTCTTGCTTCTATAATATTGAAGATTTGTTCTGAATTTACATTTCCGCAGGTTACACATTCACTTTCATCACTATTTACATGATGTACCAATTTTTTAAAATATATTACCGCATCAACAGGATTTCCATTATAAATCGGGTAACCGCCAGTATCTAAAATAAGTAAATTATCAAACATTTTAAAAATATCTGATGATGGTTGGTGGATAACGACAAAAATCAACTTACCCTTTAACGCTAGTTCTTTGAGTAAATCCATTATATTTTCAGAATCTCTTGAAGATAAACCAGAGGTTGGTTCATCAACAAATAAAACAGCAGGTTCTCTTATCAGTTCAAGAGCAATATTTAAACGTTTTCTTTGTCCACCACTAATGGTTTTATCCATAGGGCTACCAACTTTTAAATGTTTTGCTTCATATAAACCAATACTACTTAGTACTTCAGTAACTCGTTCATTAATCTGAGTTTCATTCAAATTATCAAAACAAAGTTTTGCATTGTAATAGAGGTTTTGATAGACAGTAAGTTCTTCAATTAATAAATCATCTTGAGAAACATAACCAATTACACCTTTAATTTTATCGGATTCATGATGGATGTCTACACCATTTATTTTTATACTTCCAGTAGTTGGTATGTACAAACCATTTAATAAATTTAATAAAGTAGATTTTCCTGCCCCACTTGCTCCCATAATTCCAACTAACCTTCCCGATTCTTCAGAAAAACTAAAAGGATACATTCCATAATTTCCACCTTTAAATTTATAGGTAAGATTTTCTACATTAAAAATTATTTTCTCAGCATTTTTATCAACGATAAATGAACTAAGAATATCGCTATAATAAATTGGTTGTACTTTTGAACTTCTTATAGAAGAGCCTGGTGTTAAAATACTTGAACGATGAATACTAAGTAAAATTCCATTTAAATAAAGTGCAGCTTCACCAAAGTAACGTACAAACAGCATATTTACTGTATCAATTTTTATTACTCTAAGCTCCCCAATTATTCCTTCAGAATAAATATGTTTACTGTCTTTTAGTGTGTTTTCTTTTTTATTGTTGATAACAAGAACATGAGGTGAATCAATTATTTCTTCTTCACCATTTTTAATAAATTGATGGCAAAGGTCAAATTCTGCTTTTGGAATATTAAATGTTTCAGAAACTGTAATAACGAACTCCATTTCTTGTTCTGAAGGAGTTTTAGTAACATAAATAAATTCTAATAATCGAACAAGAACAATTATTTTTTGTTTTTGAGCAAGTTCTTCATTAATTTGAGTACAGATTAAAAGAACTTTAACAGAGTTAACGGAAGTTCTTTTATTTTGCTTACCATCTTTTGATTTCCTAGTTTTGGCTTCGATGAAATCATCGTATAGCTTCAAATATTCGTCAACTAATTGTTGATTAAGTTGCTGTTGTAAAAAAGAAACAACAATCTTCCTACTATTATCGGAAATATCTTCAGCTTCAGATACAATTGAAAACAATTGCATTAAAGCTTTTAATATTCTTTCACTCATATTTAATTACTCTTTACTCTAAATTTATGCGTCAAGATACAAAAAAAGGCATTATTCTTTAATAATGCCTTTATTTTTTTCCCAAATTTATTTATTGTTTAAAACCAACCAATAAAACGGCACATCCAGAAGCTAAACTATTTGGGTCTAATTGAGCTTCGATGATACAGTCAATGGTATTGGTAATTTTAAAATCCCAATAGGCAGAATTACTATATTCTTTGTTGGTAAAAAGTTGATTTCTTTCTTTATCATAAACAGTAAAGATTAAATTACCGTCGGATAATCCACTACAAGCAGCAAATCGATAAACACTTCCTCCATAAAGTGTCATGTTAAACTCAGCAATTTCATCATCTAATAACAAAGATCTGTAATCTTGACCATCAGAAATAAAATTAGCTTTTATATGTTTGTCGCATAAAGATGCAATAGTATCGCATTGAGCAAACGAAGCTGAATAAGTAATGAATCCAATTGCTAATGTTAATGTTTTAAGTAATAAGCTCTTTTTCATAGTTTCTTTTTAATTTCAATTAACTAATAATATCAATTCGTATTTTCATTACTTTTTCAGTAATTGCTTTTAGTTGTTCTTTGGTAATATTTACTTCGGTAGTGCTATTAATGGTGGTGGTTTTTTTTGCAGCATCTACAGTTGGTTTAATAAAAGTATAAGTAGATTCTACTTTTTCGTAAATTTCATTTAACTCCATTAAATTATCAATTAAACTAGTAAACTCTGGTTTGCTGTAATAAGGAGTTAATAATTTAATAAGATTGTATAGGGTTGTTTTTTGTTCACCAATTCTTTTTATAACTTCTTTGTTACCTGTCGCTTCAGCAGTGTTTGTAGCAAAATACAAACTTTCAACCCAGCCACCAGCAAGAATTAATCCCCCAACGTCATTTTGTTGATTATTTTTTAAATATCTGTCACTTGATTTGTATGCATCTGAAACAAGAACTAATAATGAATCTTGATTTCCGATATTCTTTTCAAATCGTTCAACTAATTCTAAATCGAATGCACTACTTACCCCCAAATTATCTCCAAGAGATTTAACCGCTGTTAAATATGAAATGGCGTCTTGAGTTTGATCATACATGGTAACGTAACCTAAATCTGCACCATAAACACCAAGATTAATTGCTTTTTTAAAGTTGGTAGAATAGTTGGTCGCTCTTGATGGTTCGTTTAAGATATCCTTATTATAATTAGTGCCAGCATTTTTTATTAACATCGCAGTTTGGATAGGAGAAGGAATACTAAATACCTTTCCATCAATTTCCATTAATTGAGTTTTATTGGTACTATCTACTACTGGATCTTCTTGTTGATTATCAGTTGCTTCATCACCTCCACAACTAGCGGTAAAAATAGCTATTACAGTTAATGTGAAAATTCGATTTCTTAAGTTAAAATATTTCTTTGTCATTGAGATTTTTTTAGAAATTTTTCTTTGGCTACAAATAAACAAAAAAAACTTGAATACTAAAAACAAAATGCTTCGATTAATTAACAGTTTTTATGGTTAACTGCTAAATATTTTTGCATGAAACATAAAATGATTCAGTTTCATTATAGTTATTCTTCTATTTAACAGACTAAATATCTTCAATTTTTTGCTAAAAAATTATCCTGAAAACTTTTATTTTGACCAACGTCTATATTGATGACCTTTAAATGCAAAAAATATAATCATAAAGTAAGCGGGCAATAACATTAAGTATGCTATTTGATTGCCACTTTTTGCTGTACCAGTAATTCCTGCAACTTCATTTGCTACATTAATAGCGTCTGCCCAAGAACCGTAGATTAATGGAAAAACAGCACCTCCAATAATACCCATGATGAGTATGGCCCCACCCACTTTTGTATAACCTCCAATATCTTGAAGAGCCATAGGCCAAATTGCAGGCCAGCAAAGTGCATTAGCAAGTCCCATCATTGCAACTAAAATTATTACCAATGGTAATGCTGGTACTCCAGGTAACTGAATCATTATGGCAGGAGAAATGCTTACAATTAAAAGAACTAAAATTACCCCTAAAATACCCGAGAGCTTAAGTGCAAGCACTTGTGAAACATATTTTGGAATTAATGTAATACCTAGTATGTAGCCCACCACCATTGCGGTCATTGTAAAAGAAGTTAGTTTTAAATAAAAATCACCATTTTCACCATAAACTCCCAGTTGTTTTCCAAATCCTCCAATTGAATCTCCCGCTAAAACTTCACAAGCAAGGTATAACATTAGGGTTATTACACCAAAAACCAATTGGGGATATTTAAAAGCTCCTTTGATTTGTTGTAGGATACTTAAATGAGTGACTTGTCCATCCTCATCTAAATTTATTTCTGGAAGTGGGGAGAATTTAATAAGCACAGCTAATAAAAAAATAATTAATCCCATATAGATGTATGGTGTTTGCAATTGCAATGACAAGGCATCTAAAGCTTCTGATTTTGCTATGCTATCGAGCACTGAAATTTTATCAGCAGTATAATCAGACATGTTAGATAACACCAATGCAGTTAAAACTATAGGTGCAATAAATCCAGCTAATTTGTTAGCAATTCCTAAAACACTAATTCTAGCTGCTGCACTTTCTCGAGGACCGATTACTACAACATAAGGGTTTGCTGCGGTTTGCAAAATTGCTAAACCAGTGCCCATTGTAAAAAGAGCAATTAAAAACAGACCAAATGTTCTAGCTTCTGCTGCTGGATAAAACATAAAACATCCAATTGCAATTACTGCTAATCCTAAGGAAAGTCCATTTTTATAACCTACTTTTTCAATTACCCATGACGAAGGAATTGCCATTACAAAATAAGCTATGTAAAATGCAAATGTTACAAAATAAGCTTGTGCTTCGGTTAGTTCACAAGCTAATTTAAAAAAAGGAATTAATGGTCCATTTAGCCATGTTACAAAACCAAAAATAAAAAATAATGAAGTTAAAATAAGCATAGGAATCAACGTGCTATTTTGATTTTTTAGCGTTGAATGGTTTGTGTTTGACATATTATTTTAAATTTTAATGGGTATAAGGTGAATGAGATAAAGTTATTGTTATTTTAAAAACGATAATAATTACTCAATCGATAAATTCTTAAAAAATTAAGAAATTATTTATGTGGAAAAATAATAAAGTTTCAGTATTGAATATTACATTCGGAATTTGGTTATCAACAATTTATTTTGAATTAAAATGAAAAAACTTTTCCTTTTATCTCCTGAAATTACTTTTTTAAATCATGGTTCTTTTGGAGCTTGCCCTAAAATCGTTTTTGAGAATTATCAACATTGGCAGCGTCAATTGGAAAACGAACCTGTTCAATTTATTACCAAAATAGGAATACAAGCTTTAAAGGAATCGAAGTTGGCTTTTTCAAAAATTATTAACTGCGAAACTGACGATTTCTTTTTTTTACCTAATCCAACCACAGCTATAAATACTGTTGTCAATAGCCTATCTTTAAAAAAGGATGATGAAATTCTTTCAACGAGTTTAGAATATGGTGCGATGGATAAAACTTGGAATTTCTATTGTCAAAAAACTGGAGCAAAATACATTCGCCAAGAGATAACATTGCCAATAACAAGCAAAAATCAATTTTTAGTTGATTTTTGGAAAGGTTATTCGGCTAAAACAAAAGTTATTTTTATAAGTCACATTACGAGTACAACTGCACTAATATTGCCTGTAAAAGAAATTATAGTTAAAGCAAAAGAGTTGGGTTTAATAACCATAATTGATGGAGCACATGTACCTGGTCACATTCCTTTAAATTTACAAGAATTAAACCCTGATTTTTATACTGGTGCCATCCACAAATGGTTTTTGGCTCCTAAAGGATGTTCATTTTTATTTGTCAATAAAAAATTTCAAAGTAGTTTGAAACCCCTTATTGTGAGTTGGGGTTATGAAAGTGATACACCTAGTCACAGCAAGTTTTTAGATTATCACGAATTTAATGGAACTAGAGATTTTTCTGCTTACTTAACCATTCCTTCAATTATCAAATTTAGAGCAGAAACAAAATGGGAAGAACTAATAAAAACTTCTAAGCAAATGATTTTAGATTGGTATCCTAAATTTTGTGAATTATTACATACAGAACCAATCTGTCCAGTGAACAGTGAATTTTTAGGGCAAATGTGCAGTATTCCAATTCAAACACCTAATTGGGTGAAACTAAAAGAAATACTTTTTAACAACTACAAAATAGAAATACCCATCACCAAACAGGGTAATAACTTTTTTATTAGAATTTCAATACAACCCTATACCACTAATGATGAACTACTTTATTTATACCATACACTTAAAAGTTTAAAGGAAGAAGGTAATTTAATCTTATAAATTTCTAATCACTTTTATTCAATAATTATCTTTTTAGCGAGTTAAATATAATAAATTTGTAAGTAAGAGATATTAAACAACCGTGGTACATCAAATAGACATACAACAAATTCAACGCTATTCTAAATTAGAATTGATAGCCAAACAGGTTGTTGAAGGATTTATTACTGGATTACATCGAAGTCCTTTTCATGGTTTTTCGGTAGAGTTTGCCGAACATCGCTTATACAATAATGGGGAATCTGTGCGGCATGTGGACTGGAAATTGTACGGAAGAACAGAAAAACTATTTTTAAAACGTTACGAAGAAGAAACCAATTTAAGGTGTCAGCTAATTATCGATGCTTCTTCCTCCATGTATTTTCCTGAAATATTATATGATAATGCAGCGGAGTTTAATAAGATTAAATTTTCTGTTTATGCCGCAGCAGCAATCATGAATTTGCTAAAACGACAACGAGACGCTGTGGGTTTGAGTATTTTTTCGGATGAGTTAATTATTCATACACCAACTAAATCTAGTTTGGTTCACCATAAAGTATTGATTAATGAATTAGAAAATTTAATTAGTCAACCCAAAATAAAAACTAAAACTTCGGCTATAAAAGCCTTGCATACCATTGCAGAAACAGTTCACAAACGTTCGCTAATTATTTTATTTAGCGATATGATGGAGAATGTTGCTCAATCCGATGAATTGTTTGAGGCATTGCAGCATTTAAAATACAATAAACACGAAGTCATTTTGTTTCATACCGTTGATAAGAAAATGGAAATAGATTTTGAGTTTGATAATAGACCCTACCAGTTTATTGATTTAGAAACAGGAGAGGATGTGAAAGTTCATCCGAACGATGTGCGTGAAAATTATATCAATCAGGTAATAAAAAAGACCGAAATGCTAAAATTAAAGTGTTTGCAATATGGAATTGAAATTGTTGAAACTGATATTAATCAAGGGTTTCATGCCTTATTACAAACATATCTTATTAAAAGAACAAAAATGATGTAAAAATTTTTGTTTTTTTCTCAATGAAATATAAAACAAACATATATATTTGCAGCCCTCTTAAAGGGAAAGTTCTTAAGAATTTTTGGTTTGGTAGTTCAGTTGGTTAGAATACCTGTCCCGAGTACTCGGGAGGGTCGTTAGTTGAAAGTTTGAAATAAAAAAATACTAAAT
>CAYHWX010000071.1:0-19584 GCA_964360245.1 uncultured Vicingus sp. | reverse complement strand
TGATTTTTAAAGATACGTTAGAGAACATTTCTACTCTTATTCGTAAAAATCTTAAATATCCACAAGGAACTTTAAAAATGAGTTTAACAGGTGAGGTTAAATTATCATTTGTAGTAGAACCTACCGGAAGAATTACCAATATTAAAGTACTTAAAAGCTTAGGAGGAGGAGCCACTAACGAAGCCATACGACTGTTGGTGTTATCGCAATGGAAACCCGCAAAAAAGGATAATAAAAAAGTGCGAGTAGCTAAAACATTCGAAGTTAATTTTAATTTAACCAACGATTCGGGCATCAACTATGTTCCAACTAGTTATTAAATAGTTACTCCTAATCTATTAAATTAGTTAATTAAGCTAAGAATTTTTGCGATTTGCAGAAATAGGTTATACTTTTGTGTTCCAATTTAAATACTATGATTAAGCAGTTGTTTCCTAAAATTATACTGATAGCCTTATTCTTGATGAGTGGATTAATTTTCGCTCAAGTGGAAGTGAACTCAAAAATTGCTAACGAACATTTTAATGATGGTAATTTTAATGCTGCTTTAACCGAATATTTAACATTAATAAATACTACGCCTGAAGACCCTAAATTTAATTATCGAATTGGAGTTTGTTATTTAAATACCAATATCGACAAAGCAAAAGCAATTCCTTATTTAGAGAAGGTGTTAAAATTACCAGAACCTAATCCTAACACTTATTATTTGTTAGGTAGGGCTTACCATTTTGCCTATCGTTTTAATAATGCCATCGAAATGCTGGAGGAATTTAAAAACTTAAACAAAGGTGATAATTCTAATTTAATAGATGTTGAAAAACAAATTGAATACTGTTACAATGCCATCGAAATAATGAAATTTCCATTGGATGTTAGTTTTAAAAATTTAGGTACAGCTATCAACTCAAAGTTTCCAGATTATTATCCATTTGTCCCGATAGATGAATCTTATTTGATATATAACACCAAACGAGATGACGGAAGTAACCAAATTCCAGATGGTAGCTTTAATTCTGAAATATACATTTCTCATGTAAAAAATGGAAATTATACCAATTCTCGAAAGCTAGACCAAAATGTAAACACGTTAAATGGTTCGGAAGAAATTGTTGGTTTGTCGGCAGATGGTAAACATTTATTATTTTATTATGATAATGAAGAAAATGTAGGCGATTTGTTTATTGCAGAATACGATAATGACCAAGTAAAAAATATCGTAAAATTACCTGATGTTATTAATACCAAAAGTCAAGAAATTGCTGCTTCTATCTCTAAATTTGGAGAAGTAATTTATTTTGCAAGCAATATGGAAGGTGGTTATGGTGGTGTTGATATTTATATGTCTATAGTTTTGCCAAATGGTGAATGGGGACCGCCTCAAAATTTAGGTCCTAATGTAAACACACCCAATGATGAAGATTTTCCTAACATTACGGCTGATGGAAAAACTCTTTATTTTAGTTCTAAAGGACACACCAGCATGGGTGGATATGATATTTTTAAAGCTTCTTGGAATGCAGTTAAAAGAAATTGGGGTGATGTTAAAAATATGGGTTATCCAATCAACACTCCAGAGGATAATATGAATTTTAGGGAATCAGAAACTGGGCGAACAGGCTATATATCTGCACTTAGAGCTGATGGTTTTGGCGATTTAGATATTTATAGTGTTACTTTTAATGAAGTTGACCCTCAATATACAGTAATTAAAGGGTATGTGAGCACGGAAGATACTACGCAACGAATTAAAGATGTATTTATTTCTTTGCTAGATTTACAAACTGACGAATTGTATGGGACATATATGACCAACCCTATTTCTGGTCGATATATTATTATTTTGCCTCCTGGAAAGTTTAACATATTGATTGAGGTTCCTCGTTTTGAAATGCTAACTGAGGACATTGAAATATTTGATAAAAGCTCTTTTAGAAGCGTTATTAAAAAAGATTTTATTCTTAAGCCTTCCAATTAGTGCCTGTCGATAAAGTTGAGAAGTTGAACGCTAATTAAAGTTGGTCTACAATGTATGGTTTTTTGTAATCAAGTCAGCAATCTACAGTAGGCAGTTAGCAAAAAAAACACATAGCCCTTTGTGCCAACTGAAGATTGAGTACTGCCGACTTTACAGACAGACGCTAATTAGTTTTTTAACACCACATTATTCTTTAAACCCAATCCTTCTTTGAGGTGTTTATTTTTAAAATTAGTAGTATCAGTTGTTATTTCGGCACTATAAAGGTAGCCTGAATTTGGTAATGCTTCTACAATCCCGATTGCTGTCGGGAGAATATCATTTTTCATAATTAATTCCATTCTTTCATCTACTGCTTTAGCATATTGTGAATGAATTTTATAGAAAAAAATGTTAAACCCAATGAGACAAATAACATTACCTATCATTAGGTATTTTAATGCATCATATTTCTGTTGATGATAATTACCCAACAGAAATAAATAACGAACTAAAATTATAGCAATTACAATCGAAGAAGCAATTCCTGCTCTATCGGGCGACAAACCACCTAAAGCAAAAACAATCAATAATTGATTTATAATAATGGTTACAATAATTAGACTAACACTCCAAAAAAATGCTTTTAATGGTCTAAAATTTTCAATTAAATTTAATGAGTTAATTTTTTTGCCTAACCAATAAAAAGGAATGCCTAAAAACAATGCAGGAATAAATGTTTGATGAATGGAAAAAAATAAAAATTTAAGAGTACTATATCCAGTGTACAAAACAAGATTTATTACGCTTAAATTGGGAGTAATTAAATCTCTGTGTGTTGTTCCATCACTTAAATAATTAATTAAAAAAGCCGAAACAACCAATATTAAACCTAACCCAGAAATAAAAACTTCTTTTTTCTTAAGGATTAAAAGCAATAAAGAGATGATAATAAAAAAAGTTAGCGGCTCGTTTGCACCACCAATGTAGATAGTACTGATTACAAATATCAAATAATTGAACCATTTTTTTGTTTTGATAAAAAAAAAGCTAAAAGCAAAAAAGAAAGCAATAGTACTCCAAAAATAAACAACAGATGACGTGTACCAAAACCATGTTTCGTTAGGAGTGACGGTGCAAAAAAATAATACTCCAACAAAAATTACAGCATTAATTAAAATAGTTTTATTTTGAAATTGCATTTTATAAAATTCATTGATAGATTTGAATAAACGAACTATTCCAACATAAAGTAATACAAAAGAAAGGAGGTTGAAAATCATTAAAAAAAATGGCAGCTGATTTAACTTTAGAAAAAATAACAATAAAAAATTAGAAGTCCACCTGCCATGCCAGTGGTTATAAAGATGGCTATAAATTTCGTTAAAAGAAGTAGCCTTTAATTGCCCAATAAAATGGTAATCATCTACTGCAAAACGATTAAAATAGGAAGTAAGTAAAAGAAAAAAAACAAACAATATTGCTTGGAGAGGTACTAAATATTTTATTTTACTTTTCAAAATAAAGCTATTCATCATTTATAACTTAACATTTCTCATTCCATCACCAAGTTATCAATCATTATTAACAACACTTGAATTAACTTCCTTTTTCTACGAATTTTGTTTTTGTTAAAAATAGCGTTTTATGCAACAATATTTAGATTTACTTGACCATATTTTAACGAAAGGCACTCAAAAGGGTGACCGAACTGGAACAGGAACTATCAGTTGTTTTGGTTACCAAATGAGATTTGATTTAAATGAAGGATTTCCTTGTTTAACAACTAAAAAACTGCATTTAAAATCGATTATCCACGAGTTGTTATGGTTTATTGCTGGAGATACCAACATTAACTATTTACAGCAAAATGACGTAAAAATTTGGGATGGATGGGCGAATGAAAATGGCGATTTAGGACCAGTTTACGGCTATCAATGGCGAAATTGGAATGGAGATGGGATTGACCAAATTACTGAATTGATTGAACAAATAAAAACCAATCCAAACAGTCGTAGGTTGTTAGTTTCTGCATGGAACCCAAGTGTAATGCCAAACACCTCTATATCGTTTGCCGAAAATGTAGCCAACGGAAAAGCTGCTTTACCTCCTTGTAACGCATTTTTTCAATTTTACGTAATGGATGGAAAACTTTCTTGTCAGCTCTACCAGCGAAGTGCCGATACTTTTTTAGGAGTACCTTTCAACATTGCTTCTTATGCTTTGTTTACCATGATGATTGCTCATGTTTGTAACTTAAAACTAGGTGATTTTATTCACACTTTTGGTGATGTTCATTTGTACAATAACCACGTGGAACAAGCAAAATTACAGTTGACCAGAACTCCCAAAAAATTACCACAAATGAAAATAAACCCTCATGTAAAAAGTATTTTTAATTTTAAGTTTGAAGATTTTGAGTTGATTGGTTATGAACCACATCCTCATATAAAAGCTACTGTTTCTTTGTAAGTAGTCATTAGTCAGTACATTTTAATAATTCTTAACTCCAAACTCTCAACACTAACATGCAACAATTAAACCTACCTACCTATCCAATTAAACTCAAAGAAGAGAAAGGTCAACAGTTTATTTTTGATGCTTTTCGAAAAAAATATTTAATACTAACACCTGAAGAATGGGTAAGGCAAAATTTTATTCATTATTTGATTTATGAAAAAGGATTTGCTTCAAGTTTAATAGCTATCGAAAAAGGATTAAAATTAAACGAATTACAAAAACGGGCAGATGCAGTTGTGTATGATAAAAATGCTCAGCCAATTGTTTTAATTGAGTGTAAAGCCCCTCATGTTAAAATTAATCAAAAAACTTTTGAGCAAATTGCTCGCTACAACATGGTTTTTAAAGTGCCTTATTTGGTGGTAACCAATGGGATGAACAATTATTGTGCTAAAATTAATTTTATAACCAACTCGTTTGAATTTTTAAAAGAAATTCCTAATTACAAAGAGTTATAATTAGCGTTTATTCTGTTGGCTCCACATGAATTAACACATCAGCAATTTCTGGAAATTTATTTTGTATTTCTTTTTTTACATCGTGGGCAATGTCATGGCCTTTTTTAACAGTTAAATTTCCATCAACTACTATGTGCATGTCAACATTAAAAGTCATTCCTGTTTTTCTTACGTAACACTTTTCTATTTCAATAACTCCTGCTACTGGCTTAGCAATTTTCTTAATTTCAATAATAAAATCATCGTGCATGTGCTCGTCCATAATTTCACCCAAAGCAGGTCGAAAAATGAGGTAAGCGTTGTATAAAATAAACCCTGAAGCAAGAAGAGCAGCCCAATCGTCAGCATCTTCATACCCTTTACCCAAATATAAAGCAATAGAAATACCTATAAATGCCATCAATGAAGTAATTGCATCACTTCGGTGGTGCCATGCATCCGCTTTTAAAGAAGTACTTTTTGTTTGATCACTTTTTTTGGACACGAAACGGTAAAAAACTTCTTTAATAATAACAATTGCTCCTAAAACATAAAGAGTAAATAGTTTTGGTATTTCGTGAGGTGTTTGAATATTGACAATACTTTGATAAGCAATAATTGCAGCAGATATCACTAAAAATCCTACCACCAAAAAGGTAACCATTGGTTCTGCTTTTCCATGACCGTAAGGATGATTTTCATCGGCAGGTTTGGTGGAGTATTTTAAACCAAATAACACTAACAACGAAGAAAAAACATCGCTGGTAGATTCAATCGCATCGGCAATCAAGGCAAAAGAATTTCCAAATATTCCAGTAATACCTTTGATAATTGCCAATAAAGTATTTCCAATGATACTAAAATAGGCAGTATTAATAGCTTTTTGCTTGTTGGAGTTCATGTTTCAAATGTAGTGAAAACTTTGAGAATAAGTTTTCAAAATTCAATCTTCATTCTAATAATACCAACAACAGCATCGTTAAGAATAATAGATCCTCCAGGGTTGATGACGTATTGTAAATCCGGTTGAATAGAAAAATGAGGACTTATAACTGCATTATAAGTTAATTCTAACACGGTTTCATTTGTAAGCGATTCAAGTGGATTTCTTTTTTTTATTATATTGCATAAAGATGCGTGACCGACAGCAAGGCCTATATCATCATTGTCTCTTTTAGGCAATAAACCATGATAATGTAATCCCCCACCAACATAGTACTTTACTGTATTGAAATCTTTTGGGGCAGTTCCAAGTTGTAAAAAAAAGCCGAACCCCTGCTCATGGTTATTATGTTCTCGAACTAACGATTGATTAGCAATAAAGTAGATTCCTTGATTACCTTGATATGTTTTATTATCATGGTCAGAAATAAAGTCGGCTGTGTGATGCCAGATTCCTAATTTATAGCTTCCCATTGTTAATGAATCCTTTATGAAATTATATTGTATTTCGTAAATTGTAGTGAATCCTTCTTCAGAATTGATCTTCCAATCAATTGAATTTGGGTTGCTTGCTTCGTCTCCTGGATTACCATCATAAACAGCAGCCATGAGTGTAAATTGATCTGAGATATTCCATTTTATAATCCCACCCAATGAGGCAATTGGAAAAATAGAAACAGGAACATTAGTAGATATATCAGGTTGAATACCAAATGAGCTATTTAGAAATAATCCTCCAAAATCTGTAAAAGCAAACTCAGAATTAAGATCATGTTGCCCAACAGTAATGGACAAATTACCAATCTGATGTTGATACCAAAATTGATACAATCGAGTGTTAGGTTCAGCTTCAATATTACTTGATATTTGAATATCTCCAACTAAACTTGAAAGTGATATGCCATGATTATTCAAACCATAAACAAAGAATTTTCCTCCTTTCCATAGCTTCCCTTTTTCAGTATCAAAAGTCATTATTAAATCAATGTTACCCAAGTAAATTGATTTTTTATCTATTCCTCCTGATAAATTAGAACCAAAATCTTCTTTTACAACAGTTTTAACATCAAAAGCATTTTTATTTTTCTGTGCATGAATTTTATTTGCGAGAAGTAAATTTATTAGTAAATTAGCTATAAAGACTAATAGAAAATTCATTTTAATTCACAATTTTATACAAAAAAAACAATTATTTAGAATGATTCAAAATAAACAAGCAATATACCTCAAAAAATACCATAAATGAGGTAGTGATTTTGAATAAAAGATAAGATTATTGCTTCTTGATCCGATTTTTATCTTCAAGATACTTCTATCAAGCAAAGCTTTCTTACAACTAATCTAACTTAAAAAAAAGTTATTAACGTAATTAATTAACATATCCATTTACATTGGTTTTATTTTAAAAAGTTTTCTTAATTTTAACTTATGAGAAATTTATTACTAATTGTTCTAATCGTATGTTTTACACCGACCTATTCTCAACAAGAGAAAATCAATTTTGGGTTGAAACTAGCATTAGAAAAACAAACTAATTCAACCGCTCTATTTCCTTTGTTTGTTACTGGAGATGTTGCAAAAATAAGTAAGGAAGTTTATCGATTAAAAGGAGAAGTTATTCGGTCGGTTAAAAATAACATTCAAGTTAAACTGCCTGTTGGTGCAATAAAGGAGTTTTCAAAAAATGATTTTGTTCAAAGTATTCCTTATTCTTTTTCAAAAGGACTTGTGATGTGTGATACCATGACGATTCATAATAACATTACTTCGGTTCATAATGGTGTGAGCCCTTTGTTGGAGAGTTACACTGGAAAAGGAGTTGTTTTTGGAATTATAGATACAGGTCACGACATTGTTCATCCCGATTTTAAAGACTCTTTAGGAAATACCAGAATCTATAGAATTTTGGACCAAGTGGCAGGATTAACTTGGGATTCAGCTTCTATCAATAACGGAAGTTGCACCCATCTTGATTATGGAGGAACCAACCATGGAACACATGTCTCAGGCATTGCTGCAGGAAACGGTTTGGCGTTAAATAAGTTTTCGGGTGTTGCTCCAGAAGCAACCATTGTGGCTGTTGCAAGTGATTTTAATGTTGCTAATTGGCTGCCAACGGTGGTTGATGCTGTTGCCTACATCTTTTCTGTTGCCGATTCTTTAAATATGCCATGCGTAATTAATGTTAGTGCTGGAGATTATTTTGGCTCACACGACGGAACAGATCCAGCAGCTTTATTAATCGATAGTATTGTCAATTATCAACCTGGTAGAGCATTTGTTTGTGCAGCAGGTAATGCAGGTTATTTTAATTGGCATGTGGAGCAAACAGTAACAACCGATACTTCTTTTTCATGGTTAAAATACAACGCTACTTCAGCATTAGGTTTTGGCTCAGTATTTTATGAAGTGTGGTCGGATACCGCAGATTTTAACAATGTTCAGTATGCATTTGGAGCTAATTTACCGTCAGGTACTTTTGAGGAAAGAGGAAGAACCCCTTTTTTTAACATTCAAAGCAGATTAGGAAATTATACCGATACCATAAAAAATGGGAGTAACATCCTAGCAATTGTAGAAACTTATGGAGAACTACAAGGTGATAAATATTTATTACAAGTATTGTTAAATGAGCCAGATTCCAACACCTATAATTTTAGTATTTTAAGTACTGGTACTGGTAATTTTGATTTTTGGTCTTCTAACTTATTAGGAACTTCAAAAATTGTTGAAACTGGCTTACCTACAGCAGTTCAATATCCACCAATAGCTTTTTATACCTTGCCCGATTCTGCTAAAACAACTGTAAGTAGCTTTAGTAGTTCACCAAATATTATTACAGTAGCCAACTTTGTAAATCGAAAGACCTATATTGATGTAGATAGTATTGAAAGAGTAAAACCTGAAACTGCTGGTCAAAAAGCAGTTACCTCTAGCATTGGACCTGATAGAAGAGGAAATTTAAAACCAGATATTGCAGCAACAGGAGATTACACCATCGGACCAAATTCAGCAGCAGTGATTGCCGCTAATATGGCTGCGGGACCAGTAAACAGAGCAAAAGTTGCTTATGGTGCGATGCACCGATACAACGGAGGAACTTCTATGGCTTCACCTGTGGTGGCGGGAATTGCTGCATTGTATTTGCAAAAATGCCCCAACGCAACAATGGCTGAAATAAAAGCTGCAATAATTGCAACTGCCAAACAAGATACGTTTACCGGAATTGTTCCAAATCCAGTATTTGGTAATGGAAAAATTGATGCATTTGCAACGTTAAATAATTCAAATTTTTCGTTGTCTCTTGGTGGTAATCAAAATGTTTGTGATGGCGATTCTGTCCAGATTTCTGTCTCCTCTTTTTCCTCTTATTTATGGTCGAATGGAGATACCACCCCAAGTATTTTTATTGATACCACACAAAGTGTTTTTGTAACAGTAACTAATGGAAGTGGTTGTAAAGGATTATCAGATACGGTAAATTTAACGTGGCATCCGTTACCAATTTCTCCAACTATTACAGTTGTTGGAAACGATACATTGATAATTGTTAGCAGCTTAAGCCTCCAATGGTACTTTAATACTGGTGTTTTGGGTGGAGAAACGGATACCATTCACATCGCTCAAAATAATGGAAACTATTTTGTGCAAGTAACAGATAATTTTGGTTGTGCTAATAATTCCGATACGGTTACTGTTATTGGAGTAGGTATAGCTGATTTAACTAATAATTTGGCTTCCATTTATCCAAATCCTACAACAGGTAAATTAACAATAGAAATAAAGGATAAAACAATTAATAGTTTTTCTATTAGTAACCTTTTAGGAGAAATTATGATGGAAAGAGAACTATTGCAACAGGAAAATAAATTGGAATTAAATCTTAAAAATTTTGCTGAAGGGGTGTATTATATTCAACTGAATGCTAATGATAAAAAATACATTCAAAAGCTAATCGTATTACGTTAAATATTAAAGTATTTTTACATTTTTGAAAGTAAATTGAATGAATAGTTTTGTCAAAAATTTTTTGATTTTAAGTTTATGTACTTATTTATTTCAGGGATGTGCATTAACAAATTCGCAATATAAAACCTCTAAACAATTTTACAGTTCGTTAAAAGATTTTGACAAACAATGTAAAACTTTGGAGGAATCTTCATTCAAAATTGTTTATGAACGAAAGATTTTATTTCCAAAAACATACAGTAATGATAGTATAATGGTTAACGAATTGGTTACTGATTGTGAAGAAAATTTTATTGCACAATACAAGCAAGATAGCATAACCATAGCTATAAGTCAAATAACTAATTATTTCAACATTTATCCTACACTTTTACCAAAATCTTCTGAAACGAAAGGAACTAATAGGAGAGCTTTAAGTGCAATTGAAGATTATTCGTCATACCTTCCTTTTGGGATAGGATTGGCAGTTTATAAAACTGTTTATGATGCGGTTGATTATACTGGAAGATTCTTTAAAATTCCTCATCAACGAAAAAAAATTAAGAAGTATATTACTAATGGAGAGCGACTTGTGCCTGAAAATTTAGCTATTATTTCAAAAGAATTTTTAACTATCTCATCATTACTTGAAAATGAGAAAACTCTAATAAAACAAAATTATTTATTGTTTTTACAAAACCAATCCATCAATAAAAATCCTTATGATTATTACAGTGTATATAATGTTGGGTTTTTAAAAAATTATAATCTTGCTCTGATGACTTTAGAAATGAGTAAAAACATGACCGAATCAGCCCAAAGCATTACTAATTCCTATGCTCATTTGTTTAGCGAAACAAGAACTAGAAAGCGTTTTAAATCGGATGTTATTGGCTTATTACCACTTAATACTCATTTAGGAAAAAGTAAATTTGTTAGTGATAAAATAGATAAAGCAATGAAATAACTCTTAAAAATTTTGCCGATGGTGTTTAGATAACAAATTCAATACTAATGATAAAAAATACCTTCAAAAGCTGATAGTCGTTAAATAATATAGACGATAGTATTCGAGGAAATCCTTTTTGACGAAATTGCATAAACAAAATAGGTGATAAAGGCTTGAGTTTTTGGGACGATTCAAACCCATAAAAACACTATTCTTTATAAAATCTTTATACCTTAATAACTACTTTAGTAAATTAAAAAGAGTACTAAAATTGAACTTAGTAAATACAAGAAAATACAGCCCTAAAACACAGTACCTGATAAGTATTGTTTTTGTTTTATTGATTTCTACCATTTGTTATTTCAGTTCGCCTTTTATTGGCTATAAAATTGTTGCTTTAATACTCTTAATGTCTGTTTCTATTGTGGCAATGTTATTTGAAATTTTACCCGTTTTGTGTGCATCTGTTTTGAGTGCATTAATTTGGAATTTCTTTTTTATTCCGCCAATACTCACTTTTCATATTGACAATACAGAAGATTTTTTAATGTTCCTACTATATTTCGTAATTGCTTTAGTTAATGCTGTTTTAACTCTTAAAATTCGTAAGGAAGAAAAGAAAGCAAGAGACAAAGAAGAAAAAGAAAATACTATAAAATTGTACAACACCTTGTTAAATTCACTTTCACATGAGTTGCGGACACCAATTTCAACCATTATTGGGGCGATTGACACCTTGAAAGAAAATAAAGAAAAACTTTCTACTGATAATCAAAATGAATTATTAAATCAAATTGACATCGCAAGCATAAGACTGAACAGGCAAGTTGAAAATTTATTGAACATGAGTAGGCTTGAAACTGGAATGTTAAAACCAAATTTAGACTGGTGTGATACCAATGAGTTGATAAATTCCGTTATTCAAAAACTTTCACTTTCACATAGCCAAACTATTTTATTTGAGCCTAACGAACAATTACCGCTGTTCAAATACGACAGAGGTTTGATAGAACAAGTTTTACAAAACCTATTACATAATGCTATAAATTATACACCTCAAAATACAACTATTAAAATTGCTGCATCGCAGCAATTCGATAAATGTGTAATTAGTGTGTCTGACAATGGTATTGGAATTCTAGAGAGTGAATTAGAATTTGTATTCGATAAATTTTACCGACTACCACAAACCAAAACTGGTGGAAGTGGTTTAGGCTTATCCATAGTGAAAGGATTTATTGAAGCACACCATGGAAATGTGAAAATAGAGAACAACAAAAGTGGTGGTGTAACTTTAATTGTAGAATTTCCAGCTGAAGCATCTTACCTAAATAATTTAAAAAATGAGTAAGGCTGAAATTTTAATAATTGACGATGAACCACAAATAAGAAAGTTGCTGGAAATAACTTTGGAAAGCAACGATTATAAAGTTTGGCAAGCAGCGACAGGTAAAGAAGGAATTATTTTAGCAGCTAATCATCCGCCTGAATTGATTTTATTAGACATTGGTTTGCCAGACAAGAGTGGACACGAAATTTTAAAAGAACTAAGAATCTGGTATAATAAATCCATCATTATTCTTTCGGTTCAAAGCAATGAAGCTGATATTGTTTCAGCATTAGACAATGGAGCAACTGACTATCTTACCAAACCATTTAGAAGTGCAGAATTAATGGCTCGAATTCGTTCTGCCATTCGCAGAAATCAAACAGCAAACAATGACAGTAAAATTATTTGTGGTGACTTAGAAATAGACGTAACAGCAAGAGTTGTAAATAAAAATAACAAATTGTTAAAACTGACTGCAACTGAATTTAACCTATTGGTACTGTTCGCAAAAAATGAAGGGCGAGTTTTAACACATCAATATATTTTAAAAGAGATTTGGGGTGTTGGCTCTCAAACCGAAACTCAGTATTTACGTGTTTTTGTAGGTACACTTCGCAAAAAAATTGAAACCAATCCAAATCAACCACTTCATATTTTTACAGAAAGTGGGGTTGGTTATCGCTTTGTTTAACTGTACTCTTTATATTTTCTTTATACAAATCAATATTAGTTTTACTTTTTCCAAATACTTTCCTGCTGACCTTTGCCACGTAAAAGATTTTCTTTTTAATTAAAGTAGCAGTTTATGGGTGCAAAGGATAGTTTTATAACAAAAGATTTCGCAAAAACAATAGTTCAAATCTGTTTCAACACCAAAGAAATAAAGAACTTGTATGATAGCGGAAGCCCAACAAGTGCAAGAAATATCTTCAATTGCCACGATGAACTGAAGGAAAAGGCAGATTCCCTTATCGCTTCGTCATCCGAAATAGAAATGGTAAAGAATATTGAATCTGTTAGGAAATCCATTCAAAATATGCTTAATGTTTATGAAAATATCCTAATAGCATTTGACCATAAAGAGCAATTGACAGACTTATTGAAATTATTGGATAAGAATCTAGCAACATTGAACAACTCGTTAAAACACAAATAAACCACCACAATAATATTGTGAATAAAAAAATCAATGGAAAAGGTGAAAAATGGAATTAATAGTAAGGTAACTACTGCATCGCTTTTAGTGGCACTCGGAATTATTTATGGCGACATTGGTACAAGCCCACTGTATGTTTTAAAAGCTATTGTTGGCGATAGAACCATAAACGAAGTACTTGTATTTGGTGGCATTTCTTGTATTTTTTGGACACTTGTTTTGCAAACAACTATAAAATATATCTGGCTCACATTAAAAGCAGATAATGACGGAGAAGGCGGAATATTTTCTTTGTATGCTTTAGTTCGTAAATACAGTAAGCATTTAGTAATACCAACCATACTTGGAGCAACTACACTTTTGGCAGATGGTATAATTACACCACCTATATCTGTTGCTTCAGCAATAGAAGGATTGGCTATGATAAATGGATTGGAGAATATTCCTACTGTTCCAATAGTAGTTGTTATTCTCTCTCTGTTATTTTTCTTTCAACGCTTTGGAACTCAAAAAGTAGGAAGTGTTTTCGGTCCTGTTATGGTTGTATGGTTTACTATGCTTTTCACCATTGGGTTTTCACAAATTCTTCATTTTCCTTCCGTACTCAAAGCAATAAATCCAGTTTATGCTTATCAGTTATTAATGGAATATCCTCAAGGTTTTTGGTTGTTGGGGGCAGTATTTCTTGCCACTACAGGGGCTGAAGCGTTGTATTCAGACTTAGGGCATTGTGGTCGCAAAAATATTCGTATTACTTGGACATTTGTAAAAATAGCATTGCTCGTAAATTATTTAGGACAAGCCGCTTGGATTATGCATCAAGGTCAAACAACCTTAAATGGAAGAAATCCATTTTTTGAAATGATGCCTCATTGGTTTTTATTAATAGGTATTGTTATTGCAACTGCTGCAACAATAATAGCATCTCAGGCTTTAATAAGTGGTAGCTATACATTGATAAGCGAAGCAATGAACTTAAATTTTTGGCCACGAGTTGCTGTAAGGCAACCATCTGATACAAAAGGTCAAATCTACATTCCAAGTATCAATAATATTTTATGGGTTGGTTGTATTGCTATGATTTTATACTTCCAATCATCAACTCATATGGAAGCGGCTTACGGTTTTTCAATTACTATAGCCATGATGATGACAACTGTTTTACTAAGCTATTTTCTAATTTACAAACTCAAATGGAACAAATTTTTAGTGCTTGCGCTTTTACTGCTTTTTGCAACTGTTGAAACTTCCTTCTTTATAGCCAATGTTGCAAAAATAAAAGAAAGATGGATGTTCTTATTTTTTGAATTGTTCATATTCGTAACGATGTACGTTTGGTATTATGCAAGAAAAATTAATAATCGATTTAGAAAATTTATCGACTTAGGTAAATATGTTCCACAATTAAAAGAACTAAGTGTTGATGAAAGTATTCCGAAATTCTCAACACATTTGATTTATCTCACAAAAGCAAATACTCGTCATGAAATAGAAGAAAAAATTATTGATTCTATTTTTTCTAAGAAACCAAAAAAGGCTGATGTGTATTGGTTTGTACATATCAATAGAACTGAACACCCTTACACCCTTTCTTATGATGTCTCAGAATTAGTAGAGGATAAAGTAATAAAAGTAAATATCAATGTAGGCTTTAGAATTCAACCAAAAACAGAACTATACTTTAAAAGAATAGTACAAGAATTAGTAACTGAAAAGGAATTGAACCTACCCATACTTATGGGCGGCTCAACAAAGTACAACAACGAACTAGACTTTAAATTTATTATAATTGAAAAATTTCTTTCTGTAGAAAATGAATTCACATTAAAAGAAGGGTTATTACTCAATTCTTACTTCTTATTAAAACGTCTCGGATTAAGCGATGAAAAAGCTTTTGGTTTAGACAAAAGCGACGTTATGATTGAACAAATCCCATTGGTTTATCAACCTGCTCACAACATAGAATTAACTCGTAATAACACAAACATTTAGAAATGAAAAATAGTTTAATTATAGCAGGAATTTTTCTTTGTTTTCAAGTTTTTTCACAAACACTAAGCGTACAAGAGAAACAAGAAATATTTCAACAACACAAAAAAGAAATATTAGACAGTTTGAACCAAAAAAGTATTGTATCAATTGACAGTTCAAATAATGAAACTCCAACAATCAATAAACAAAAAGGCGAACCATTTGAAGGAATTGATATTACTTGGCAAAATGGAAGCGACAGACGAACCAATAATATTTGGAAAGACCTTAAATATTTTACACCAAGTATTTTGATAGATGTGAATTATACTCATTCTTTTAACAATCCTATTGACAATACAGTAGTAGGTTCAACAGCGTTGGCAAGAAATAATGAAGTACAACTTTCTGCGTTGCATTTTGGAGGCGATTTTTATTATGAAGGGGCAAGAGCACGATTAATGACACAATTCGGCACACGTTCACAAGTAGTGCCTCGAAATGATTATAGTCCATATAGAGGACAATATCAACTAGCAAATGTATACCGTTATTTAAGCGAAGCTTATGCAGGTTACCACATTAATAAATGGTATGGTGTAAACATTGATGCTGGACTTTTTATGTCATATATTGGTTTAAACTCTTTTTATCAAGCCGAAAATTGGGAGTATCAAGCTTCTTTTACATCAGATAATACTCCTTGGTATTTTAATGGGCTTCGTGTTCAAATACATCCTTCCAAACATTTAAAGGTTGAAGGTTGGGTTATTAATGGTTGGCAGAGTTATGGCAGGTTCAATTCAATGCCTGGAGTTGGTGGTAACATTACCTGGATGCCTAATAGTAACTTAAAACTATTAACCAACAATTATTTTGGCACAGATGCAGCAGGTATTCCAGACAGAAAACGTTTTCATTCCGACAATAGTTTATTAGTTCGTTATTACAATAAACCCGAATCAAAAGGAATTAGTCGTGCTGCATTTTCACTGACAGGAGATATCGGGTTTGAAAAAGGAGGTGGTGTAAACGGATTTGAGAACTCAGATTCAACTAAACCAGCACAATATTTTGCAAGCATTATGTTTTACAACCGAGTTTGGTTTGGTAAAAACAAATTTGCTTTGACAGTTGGCGGTGGTTACATGACAAATCCGGGACGATATTTAGTCCTCTATCCAACAGGGCAAGCAAGCCCATTACCTAATCCAAACAATCCGACACAAACAGAAGGTTTATTCCCATTCACTGCAAACGCTGGCGACAAGTTTGTAGGTTGGGATGTTTCTACCAACTTGGATTGGATGCCAAACCAAAGCATAACTTTCAGATTAGAGTTTGTTCATCGTGAATCAAGTATTCCATACTTTGCAGGTGAAGGCGGTGTTACATCACAGACAGGATATTCAACGACACCACTTGACCCGAATTGGCGACCTGACTTAGTAAAAAGTGAAAGTAGACTAATTTTAGCAATATTATTCAGACTATAAAACTAGAACAAAAAGTACAAATTCATAAGCCTCGAAAGCCAAATAAAGAGTTCTTTATACTTCTAAATCGTCAAATTTTGTAGCCTCAAATGTTAGGCTTCTTGAATCCCTTCAATTCGAGTTAATCAAAAATAGAATTTTTAATGCTTCATAGCTCAAAACATAAAGTATTTATCCATTCAATATGCCTATATTTGTTTTATGATGAGCCTTTTTTACACCAAAATAAAAACAATTTTCATCCTTCTTACCATTGTATGGATACCCAAAATATATGCTCAAAAAACAGATGAAACATTGCCTCAAACCATCATCTTTAAAGTAAAAGAACAGTTCAGAGCCAACTGCTCTAAAACGAGTGTAACTATTACAGGTTTTCATCAACTTTCTACTCAAATTGGAATTGATAAATTGGAAAAGATTTTTCCAACTAAAGAAAAAGAAAAAGTGGCAGGAAATGTTGATTTGTCATTAATTTATGAATTGCATTATACCAATTCAATTCCTATAGAAGAGGTAATATTTCAATTGAAAAATTTAAAAATTGCTGAGTATGTGGAACCTTATTATTTACCAAAACTCTGTTATACACCCAACGACACGCTATTGTCAAGTCAGTATTATTTGAATTTAATAAATGCACAAAACGCTTGGGGGATCACCAAAGGCGATACGAATATTGTTATCGGCATCACCGATACAGGTTGGGACCCAACACACCCAGATTTATTGGGGAATGTACAAATAAATTACAACGATCCAATTAACGGGAGTGACGATGATGGAGATAGTTATATTGATAATAATATGGGTTGGGATTTAGGCATGAACGATAACAATGCACTGTGGGAATCATTGAGTCATGGTGTAAATGTAAATGGAATTGCTGCTGCGGTAACAGATAATGTGACAGGAATTGCAGGTGTTGGATTTAATACTAAATTTTTACCTATTAAAATTTCTAACAGTGTGGGGATTTTAACAAAAGCTTATCAAGGCATTGTTTATGCTGCCGACCACGGTTGTTTTGTCATCAATTGTTCGTGGGGAGGTTATGTAGCTTCACAGTTTAACCAAAGTATTATTGATTACGCCACCATCAACAAAGGCTGTTTAGTAGTTGCTGCTGTTGGAAATGACAATGGAAATAACCCATTTTACCCTGCTGGTTACCAAGGAGTTTTAAGTGTAGCAGCATCCGACCCAAGTGATATTAAAACAATAGTTTCTAATTATGGTTATTATGTGGATGTATCCGCACCTGGACAAGCGATGTGGACAACAGGTGCAAATGGAGGATTTAGTACCAATGGAGGGACTTCCATGGCTGCTCCTGTAGTTTCGGGAGGTGCTGCTCTATTAAAAGCACAATTTCCTTTCTACACTAACCACCAAGTTGCTGCCTTAATACAAGCTACTGCCGATGATTTAAATGCTTTGAATCCAACTTACACCGACCAATTAGGAAGCGGAAGAATTAATTTATTTGCTGGAGTTGCTGCAAGTTCTCCTCAGTTTTTGGCATTAACCAACCAACTGATAACTGACAATAACAATATTATTTTTGAATTCGGAGACACCTTACAAATTGAAGGATTTTTTACTAATTATTTAGACCCAATTTCTGGTGTAACCGTTACCTTAACATCACCTTCTCCTTATGTCAGCATTATTGATGGACTAACTACTTTGCCTAGTTTAGGAACGTTGGCAACTACTTCTAACAATGCTGATAAATTTACAGTAGCAATTTTAAACGGAGCTGCTTTTAATGAAGTAATAACTTTTAAGGCTGTAATTACCAATGGAATTTTTACCAATAACGAATATTTTACTATTACTTTGAATCCCGACTATATCAATTTATCAGAAAATTTAGTGGCTACAACCATTACCAGCAATGGTAAAATTGGGTATAACGACCTCAATAATTCTGTTGGATTGGGGTTTACTTTTAACGGAGAACAGCTACTTTATGAAGCAGGTTTTATGATTGGTGACGGAACAACAAGAGTTGCAGATGTTGTTCGTGGTGTTTCCTCGCAAGACCAAGATTTTAGTTCTTTGCAAAATGTACAATTTAATCCACCTTATGTTGCTGCTTTAGATTTGTATGGAGTTACAGATGATTCTCCACTTTCTTCCCCCATAAATATTAAAATTGAACAGTTTTCTTATGCGTATGCAACAACACCCAACGATAAATTTGTTATAGTTAGTTATGCTATCGAAAACATGGGATTAACTCCACTGTCAAATTTGTATGGAGGCATTTTTGCAGATTGGGATATTGTGGATTACTCCACCAATAAAGCAAGTTATGATGCAGTTCGAAAAATGGGTTATGCTTTTGCGATGAATGCGGATAGCATTTATGCTGCAATAAAAGTTTTATCACCCAATTCAGCCAACAATTATTCGTTAGATTTAGACGGAAGTGGAGGAGTTGATGCAAATAATGGTGGATTTGATACTGCCGAAAAATATACCACGTTATCGACATTTAGAAATGCTGCCGGAGGAGTTTCGGGAGCTGATATTGCACACGTTGTTTCTACGGGTAGTTTTAGTCTAAACCCTGGTCAAAAAGAAAATATTGCTTTTGCAATTATTGCTGGTGATAGTTTAAGTGATATACAAGCTGTTGCCGATGCTGCTCAAATAAGATACAATACGCTAGGCATCAATTCTTATGAAAATGTATCTAAAGATATTGTAAATATTTATCCAAACCCTTCCACAGGAATTATTCATATTTACAGCAAAGAAAAAATAAAATTGATTTTACTAAAAAATATTCTTGGAGAAACGCTACAAGAATTTAGCTCCAATCGACTTAACATTTCCAGCTTTCCAAATGGAATTTATTTGGTGGAGG
>CAYHWX010000070.1:0-20403 GCA_964360245.1 uncultured Vicingus sp. | reverse complement strand
CTACACTATTGGAGTTGATGAATTGACTGCAGAAAATTCTTTTTCTGTTTATCCAAACCCAACAAGCAATTATATAACTATTAATTTTAGTAACAATAAAAGCGAAAAATATATTTCTTTATATGATGCACAAGGCAAAGTGATGTCTAAGACGATAGTTAATAAGTTGAGTTTACAAATAGATATTTCCACCTATCCAAAAGGTATTTATTTATTAGAGGTGATGGAAGATAACCAACATCAAACTGAAAAAATAATTAAATATTAGTTTTTTTTGATGAAGGTTGCCTATTCATTTATAATAATTTCTTTTCTATTAATTTCCTGTGAAGAGGAAATAGGAAGATTGGATTTAACCAGTAAAAATTCAGGTGAAATAACCTTTGATTTAGAAAAACATCGGGAGGTTAAAATTTGGACTAGGATGGATATTGAATACCTCGAAAAACCACTTTTTGTTTTCGATTTTGAGTTTTATAAAGGGCAAGAGTTTTTGTTAAAAGGTGGTACAGACCCTTTAGTTACTACCAATAATAAGAACGAATCGTTAACTACTAAAGATAGAATTACCCACTGGAAATTTTATGGTAAATTGGATGGTAATTTTATTCCAAAAGAAGATGGAAACTATACTTTTAAAATCACTTTTATTAAAAACAATCATCCCGATTTAAAGATTAACAAAGCTGAGGTGGTTTTTGTAAAGTAATTATTCTATCAATTCGTTTCTCATTATCCAACATACATCATTACTTTTGCATCCTTATGAATCCGAATAAGAAAGTAGCATTATATACCTTGGGTTGCAAACTCAATTTTTCAGAATCATCTTCTATTGCACGAATGTTTCAGGAAGAAGGTTTTGCACGCGTGGATTTTGAAGATGTTCCAGATGTTTTTGTAATCAACACTTGTTCGGTAACCGATAATGCAGATAAAAAATGCAAACAACTGGTTAGAAAAGCATTAAAGATAAACCCCAACGCTTTTATTGCCATTATTGGCTGTTATGCACAGTTAAAACCCGAAGAAATTGCTCAAATAGTTGGTGTTGATTTGGTGTTGGGTGCTTCCGAAAAATTTAAAATTATTGAACACTTAAACCAACTTGAAAAAGTGGAGAAAGCCAAAGTACTGGCTGCTAACATTAAGGAAGTGAATAGTTTTGTCCCTTCATTTTCTAAAGGAGACAGAACACGTTCATTTTTAAAAATTCAAGATGGCTGCGACTATTTTTGCTCGTTTTGTACCATTCCGTTGGCGAGAGGAAAAAGCAGAAATCATTCCATTGCAGAAACAATAAAAGTTGCCAAAGAAGTAGCACTTACCGATGCCAAAGAAGTAATTTTAACAGGTGTAAATATTGGTGATTTTGGACAGGGAGAAAAGGAAAATTTTTTTCAACTCATTCAGGAATTAGATAAAATTGAAGGCATTGAACGCTATCGGATATCGTCCATTGAACCCAATTTATTAACCCAAGAAATAATTGAGTTTGTTGCTCAGTCTAATAAATTTATGTCTCATTTTCATATTCCTTTACAATCTGGCTCTAACAAGATATTAAAAGCCATGCGAAGAAAATATGAAAAAGAATTATATGTGGATCGGGTGGAAATGATTAAAAAACTAATTCCAAATGCTTGTATTGGTGTGGATGTTATTGTTGGATTTCCCAGTGAAAGTGATGAAGATTTTTTAGAAACTTATCATTTTTTAAATGAGTTGGATATTTCCTATCTACATGTTTTTACCTATTCCGAACGACAAAATACAACGGCTATTAAAATGGGAAATGTTGTGCCGAAAGAGGTGAGGAGCAAACGAAGTAAAATGTTGCACATCCTTTCCGAAAAAAAGAGAAATTATTTTTACCAACAGCATATCGGAAAAACATACAACGTTCTTTTCGAATCAGAACAGCACGAAAGTTATTTAAACGGATTTACAGAAAATTATATAAAAGTAAAAATCCCTTACGCTAAAGAATTAGAAAATACCATCATTCCTGTAGAATTAAGTAATATTGATGCTGATGGAGAAGTAAATGTAGCCTCCACAACCCCTACAAAGGAGGGGAAGATACCTCCCTTTGGGATGGTTGGGATGGGACAAAACTCTAAACTAAAAACTCTAAACTAAAAACTATGTTTCCATACCTCTCAGATTTAACCAGCTATTTATTCGGATTTTCTTTTTCGTTTCCATTACCCATGTTTGGTTTTATGGTAGCGTTGGCATTTATTGCTGCCAATTATTTCTTTGTTTTGGAGATGAAAAGAAAAGAACAAGAAGGATTATTATTTCCAACTATCATAAAAGTAATGAAAGGTGAAAAAGCAAACATCAGCGATCTTGCTGGTAATGGCTTTTTTGGGTTTGTATTGGGTTTTAAAATTATAGGATTAATATTGAATTATTCTGATATTATTTCTGTAAAATCAGGATTGCCTGGCTACATCCTATCGTTAGAGGGAAACTTTTTTGGTGGAATAATCGGTGCTGCATTATTTGCGTATTTAAGATACAGAAATGCTGAAAAACATCGTTTACCAGAACCTAAGGAGGTAGAAGAAACTGTTCGTCCTTATCAGTATGTTGGCACCATGACTTTTATTGCAGCTATTGGTGGTATTTTAGGTGCTAAAATTTTTGACGCTGTTGAAGATTTAGATCGGCTTTTTGCAGACCCTATGAACGTAATTTTTTCGGCTTCTGGTTTAAGCATTTATGGAGGTTTAATTATTGGAGGAAGTTCTGTACTTGTTTATGCACACTTCAAAAAACTAAAATTAATTCATGTAATTGATTCTTGTATGCCTGGTTTAATGTTGGCTTATGGAGTAGGTAGAATTGGTTGCCAGTTAGCAGGAGATGGAGATTGGGGAATGCCAAACGATGCTCCAATGCCAGAACTATTAAGTTTTTTACCTCATTGGATGTGGGCGTTTGATTATCCAGGCAACATTAATGGCGTTGTGTTGTTAGATGATTTTCACCGAATGGGATTAGAAAGTATAACTGGAAATGCTTGGCCTACACCATTTTACGAATCCGTTATGGCAATTCTTATTTTTGGAATTTTGTGGGCTTTCAGAAAAAAAATGAAAGTGGCTGGTATGATGACTTCGGCGTATTTAATTTTTAATGGCGTTGAACGCTTTTTTATTGAAAAAATAAGAATAAATCCTGATTATAACTTATTTGGTTTAAAAGCCACTCAAGCAGAAATAATTGCTGTCATATTTTTTTTCGTAGGCATTTTTGGTCTATGGTATGTTCTAAAAGTTGAAAAGGCTAAAAACAAGTTGGCTTAGTCAATTTGTTAATAAAAATCATTTTTCCAAGTTGTAAAATCACAAAAGAATTTGGTATTTTGTACTACTTAAATGAGGACCTCATTTTCTTCATTTTATAAGTAATACTTTACACTTAAATCTCAATGATGCACCTAAAAGAAGGAGATAAAGCTCCTGAATTTAATATTACAGACCAGAACGGAAAAGTTCATCAGATTGCCGATTATTTGGGTAAAAAAGTGATACTTTATTTTTACCCAAAAGATTTAACTCCAGGTTGCACAGTAGAATCTTGTGATTTAAGAGATAATTATGAGAAATTAAAAAAAGAGGGTTTTGAGATAATAGGAGTAAGTGCAGATGATGAGAATAAACATCAACGGTTTATTCAAAAACATCAATTACCTTTTAATTTATTAGCAGACACTAAAAAAGAAGTGTTGAACAGATATGGCGTTTGGGGTGAGAAAAAATTTATGGGCAAAACCTATGATGGAATTCATCGAACCACCTTTGTAATCAATGAACTAGGAATTATCAAAAAAATAATAAATAAAGTAAGAACGAAACAACACACTCAACAAATTAAAGAAGAATTGAGCATAAAATAATTATTATCAACTTAAAAATAAAAAGCAACTATGAGCGAAGTAAATACAGATAAACTGAAAGCCTTACAACTTACTATGGATAGGCTAGAAAAAGCCTACGGGAAGGGTACTATTATGAAATTAGGAGATCATGCAGTAGAGGATTTGGATGTTATTCCTACAGGTTCTTTAACATTAGACTTGGCATTGGGCATAAAAGGCTATCCAAAAGGAAGAGTAGTAGAGATATTTGGACCAGAATCTTCTGGAAAAACGACCTTAACCATTCATGCCATTGCAGAGTGCCAGAAACAAGGAGGAATTGCGGCTTTTATTGATGCAGAACACTCCTTTGATGCTTCTTATGCACAAGCTTTAGGAGTAAATATTAACGATTTAATCATTTCTCAACCAGATAATGGCGAGCAGGCACTAGAAATTGCTGATAATTTAATTCGTTCGGGAGCGGTAGATTTGTTAATCGTAGATTCTGTAGCTGCCTTAACTCCAAAAGCAGAAATTGAAGGAGAAATGGGCGATTCTCAAATGGGATTACAAGCAAGACTGATGTCTAAAGCACTTCGTAAATTAACAGGCTCCATTAAAAAAGCAAATTGTTGCACCATTTTTATTAACCAATTAAGAGAAAAAATTGGGGTAATGTTCGGTAATCCTGAAACTACTACTGGTGGAAATGCACTTAAATTTTATGCTTCAGTTAGATTGGATATCAGAAGATCCTCTCAAATAAAAGATGGCGAAGAAATAATTGGAAACAGGACAAAAGTAAAAGTGGTAAAAAATAAAGTTGCTCCACCATTCAAAAAGGCTGAGTTTGATATTTTTTATGGATTAGGAATTTCTAAAATGGGAGAAATAATTGATTTAGCTGTTGATAATAACATTATTAAAAAATCGGGAAGCTGGTTTAGTTATGGCGATACTAAGTTAGGTCAAGGTAGAGATGCTGTGATAACTATTTTAAAAGATAACCCTGAATTAATGGACGAATTAGAGCAAAAGATTGTAGATCTGTTAAACGGTAAATAAATTTTTATTTTAAATCATTAACTTTGAGTCCTCTCTGAAATTGGAGAGGACTTTTTTTTAAGTAATTATGAAAGGATTATTAATAATCATAATAGCTATTTCTATTTATTTGTTTTCTTGTGGAACAGATAATTCTACAACTATTGGAGAAGATGTGTTGGTGAAAGATTCAACGGAATCTGAACAAATTGTTGAATTTAGAGCTATCAACAACCTTCTTAAAAAAGATATTAATAATGCTTCATTGTATTTGAAAAGAGCAAAACTTTTTATGAAATATAATGATCTTTCATCAGCAGTTAATGATTTAGATAGAGCCATAAAAATTGATTCTTTAATTCCAGAATTTTATTTATTAAAAGCAGAATTGTTGAAAAATCAAGTCAAATTGAAAGAATCAAAAGCAGTGCTAGACCAATGTATGCTGATAGATAATGGAAATATTCAGGCGAGAATAGAATTAGGTTGGTTGGCACTGGTTGCTAAAAATTACAAACAAGCATTAGATTATGCAGATGCTGCTTTAAAAAGAGATGTTCATAATGCAGAAGCTTATTATTTGAAAGGAATGATATTTGAAGACAAACAAGATACCTCACTTGCAATTTCAAGCTTTAATACTGCCATCGAACAAGAGAATGATTATTATGAAGCATACATCAAATTGGGTTTGTTACATTATTATCAATCTAATAAATTAGCTAAAGAGTATTTAAAAAATGCCTTAAGAATTAAACCAAATAGTTTAGAGGCACTGTATGCTTACGCCATGTATTGTCAGGAAAATGAAGAGTACAATGAAGCAATTGAAACCTATCACAAAATATTAAAAATAAATCAATACCGAGAGCCATATTTTAATTTAGGATACATTCACCAAGAATATTTAAAAGTATATGAGGTAGCTATCGAAAATTATACAAAAGCAATAGCAATTGAACCTCGTTATTTAGAAGCTTATTATAATCGTGGATTATGTTATGAAGAGTTGAAAGATTATGAAAAAGCAGAAAAAGATTTAAGACATGCCTTAAAGCTTAACCCACAATATACTCATGCTGCTTTAGCGTTAGAAAGAGTATTAAAAGTAAAAAAATAAGATTAACTTTTTTATAGATTTTAAGAATAGAAGTAGCGTATGAATTACTTGTCAGTTGAGAATTTAACCAAATCATTCGGAATACGAGTCTTGTTCAAAGACCTTAATTTTGGTATTGATAAAGTACAGAAAGTAGCATTTATAGCTAAAAATGGAACAGGGAAATCTACTTTTTTAAGAATATTGTTTGGAACCGAAAGTTATGATTCTGGCAATGTTGTTTTTCGAAAAAATATTAAATTGGGTATTTTAGACCAATCCCCTGTGTTTGATGAAAAACACACTATTTCTGAAGTTATTTTTAATTCAGAATCAGAACAAATAAAAGCAATTTTAGCCTACGAAAAAGCACTTTTGCACGTTGATGATAACGAAAGGATGCAAAAAGCTTTTGATCAGATGGATGCTTTAAAAGCTTGGGATTATGAAACTAGAATTAAGCAAATTTTAGGTCAATTAAACATTCATGATTTGGAGCAAAATGTTGGAGAATTATCTGGGGGACAACAAAAAAGAATAGCCTTAGCACAAGTTTTAATTGATGAACCAGATTTTTTAATTTTAGATGAACCTACCAACCACTTAGACATTGATATGATTGAGTGGCTAGAGAATTACTTATCCAAAGAAAACATGACCATTTTAATGGTTACTCACGACCGTTACTTTTTAGAAAGAGTTTGTAATGAGATAATTGAATTGGACGACCAAACACTTTATAAATACAAAGGTAATTACAGTTATTTTTTACAAAAAAAACAAGAGCGGGAAGACGTCTTTGATGCCAATGTTGACAAAGCAAAAAACCTATATCGAAAAGAGTTAGAATGGATGAGAAGAATGCCTAAAGCTCGTGGAACGAAGGCTAAATCTCGCGAAGATGCATTCTATCAAACCGAGGAAGCTGCTCACCTTAAAAAAGACAATAGTAAGGTAGATATGGAAGTAAACATGAGTAGGTTGGGTGGTAAAATTTTAGAAATTCATCATGCTCGAAAATCTTTTGGAGCAATTAAAATATTAGACGATTTTAATTACGTTTTTAAGAAAAAAGAACGGGTTGGTATTGTTGGTAAAAATGGCGTTGGTAAAACTACTTTGTTGGATATTATTTTAGGAAAACAAGAATTAGATGGAGGAAAAGTTGTGTCAGGCGAAACTGTTGTTTTTGGCTATTATACCCAAAATGGGATGAACTTAAAAGACAATAAAAAAGTAATAGAAACCATAAAAGATATTGCAGAAGTTATTCCTTTAACCAAAGGAAAAACACTTACTGCAGCTCAATTATTAGAAAGATTTTTGTTTCCTAAACACATGCACTACAATCAGGTAGAAAAGTTGAGTGGAGGAGAAAAAAGAAGGCTTTACTTATTAACTATTTTAATCTTAAATCCTAATTTTTTGATTTTAGATGAGCCAACTAACGATTTAGATATTATTACCTTAAATGTGTTAGAAGATTTTCTACAAGATTTTCAAGGATGTTTAATAATTGTATCACACGATAGGTATTTTATGGACAAACTGGTTGATCATTTATTTATTTTTGAAGGAGATGGAAAAATTAAAGATTACCTCGGAAAATATAATGATTACAGGCTTTTACAAAAAGAACAGGAACTTAAAGAAAAAACAGGAAAAAAGTTAATTGAACCAGTTTCCAAAAATAGCTCAATTGATAAACCAATAATTGAGAAAGTAAAAATTGAAAAACCAAAAATGAAACTGTCTTTCAAAGAAAAATTTGAATTTGAACAGTTAGAAAAAGAATTACCACAGTTAGAAAAAAGAAAAGAAGAATTAACAAACTTGCTCAATGTTTCCCTATCAAACCATGAAGAACTAATGAAAGTAACCAGTGAACTTGGAGCAATAACTTTATTAATTGAAGAAAAGACAGACCGTTGGATAACCTTATCAGAATATACCAACTAAGTTATAATTAAGGTGGGTTCTAAAAATTAACATTTCACATCCCCTCTATCAAGAGGGGCAAGGGGTGTGTAAATAAAAAATTCAATTTTTAGAACTCCAGTTAAGAAACATAATTTCATCGAAAATGGTATATTTCTTGATTAATTTGTACATATTAGCTGTAAATAATTAATTTTATTCAAAATTTTTGAAATTGAAATTTAAAACTTACATCATCTTGTTTTTAGTAGCTACATTTTTTTGTAGTAAAGGCTTTGCTCAACATAAAAAAGAAATTAAAAATAAAAAAGCAGAAATGATTGCTGCTATGAAAACATTAGTTGCCAATGGAAAATTAGATTCGGTAATAACTTATTCTCGCAACAAACAAAATGCAAGTGATACTTCTTTGCAACTTTCCGAAACCAGCAGTCAAGGTGGTGTGTTGCAAATGATGTTAGTGGATGGCGACACTTTATATGTGTATAACATGGCTCCATTTACAGTGGTTGACCTTCGTCCTTATGGAGAAACAGAAAAAGATAAAGAATTTAGAAGGTTAAGGTATCATGTTAAAAAAGTTTATCCACTCGCATTAATTGCTTCTAATAAATTAAAAGGCTACAATCAAGAATTAATTGCTGTGAAATCTAATAGCAAAAGAAGAAAATTAATGAAACTAAGAGAGCAAGCTTTAAAAGATGAATTTGAAGATGTAATTAAAAAAATGTCGAAAACTTCTGGAAGAGTATTGGTTAAATTAATTGATAGAGAAACTGGAGAATCAACTTATGATATTATTAAAGAAATGAGAGGAGGTTTTAAAGCATTTGTGTATCAAGGAGTAGGTAAGTTCTATGGAGCAGATTTAAAAGAACGTTATAATCCGAGTACTAGTGAAGAGGATGAAATGATAGAAAGGGTGATACAATCTTTAAAGGCAGAAGGGGAAAATATTCGTTAAGCTCCTAATATTCCGTGTAGTTCTTCTACTTGACTTTCCCATAAACGTTTAGAATTTTTAATATCGTTTTTATCAGCAAAGTCAGTAATAATTAGCGCAAGATCTTTTGTTAGGTCATCTATTTCAATTCTAAATTCAAAAAAAGTACTTTCATCACCATCTATCCATCTAAACTTAATAAATTGATTATCTTTTTTTGATACTAATTTAGCTTTTTCTTCGGTACCATCCCAAATAAAAGTATAGATGTCACCTCTTAAATTTACGTTTTCTGCAAACCAATTACTTAAACCACTTGGAGTCGAAAGATAGTTAAATAATAATTTTGGTGATGCTTTAATCACAAATTCAACTTCATATTTTACTTTACCAGCCATTCTATTATTTATTTGGACTTGTTGCAAGATAAGAAAAAAAATGAAATGTTAACATTCTAAATTAACTAAATAAAAAAAAAGATACATTTCGTTATTAAAATGACAAAACAACTATATTTGCAAACTCAAAATGGCGAGGTAGCTCAGTTGGTCCTGACGAAGCAAAGCTTGTCAGGATGCTGACTGAAACGTCAGCATTAGAGCGAATTATTAAAGGTGAATTAAAATAAAAATTAATGGCGAGGTAGCTCAGTTGGTTAGAGCGCCGGATTCATAACCCGGAGGTCGAGAGTTCAAATCTCTCTCTCGCTACAGAAAAGCCCAAACTCTTGTTTGGACTTTTTTGTAAACTACTTCTGTGTTGTGAAGGTTAATTTGGACATCATCTACTCCAAAACAATTTTCTCAACGGTCACTCCTGTAGCTGTTGTTATCTTAATGATATAAATGCCTTTAGGCTTACTGCTTAAATCTATTTCAGCTTTTTGACTCTTATTCTCAGAAGTGTAAATTTCTTTTCCATGAATATCAATGATTTCAAATTTTGAAGGAAGCTCGGTTTGTAGGGTAAGCCTTCCATTAGTAGGATTTGGATAAATACTAATGCCATTTTCATTAACCTGTTTCTCAATAGAAGTAATTCCACTTACTAAAAAACTAGCTGTATCAAAATCCGATAGTTGGTAGGCTTGCAAACAAACCCCATTTACCAAATCATATCCAGTAGAATACAAAGTAAAATTGATAGTATAAGTGCCAACGGGTAATAATCCAATAGAAAAGGTATCAGTTTTATCACAAATCGCTTGCCATACACCATAACATTGAAAAAGGCTAATGTCAATAGTATGATTGAAAGTGTCAATAAATAGTTGCTTGGTGTCTGATAAACATCCTTCATTAAAAGTTGTTTCAGTAATAATATTTATGTTATCATTAATGGTAGGGTTTGCTGGAGTAACATAAATGGAGTCTATATAAGCAAATTGACCAAATGAAGATAAGTTAAGCATCAGCAACACCAACAAAGCAATTGAATATCGTATTATTTTATTAGCAGCTATTTTTGTTTTCATAAGTTTAGTCTTTTGTATCTTCTGTAAGACAAAAATAATTCAATTGGGTTGTTTATTTATACCAATTGTAATTAAAAAAAAGCCCCTGTTTATTTAAACAGAGGCTTTTCACATTGTTGAATTACTAACTAATACTGAAAACTGAATAAATTGTCGAATTATTTTTTTGTCGGAAGACCGTAGTCAGAAGTTGGAAGTGCTTCTGACTTCTGACTACGGTCTTCCGACCTTTTTTAAACCATAGCGACTTTACAAACAGACTCTACTAATATTAACTATTAAATCTTCGAGTAACTTCCTCCCAGTTAATTACATTAAAAAATGCATTAATATAATCTGGTCTTCGGTTTTGGTAGTTTAAGTAGTATGCATGTTCCCAAACATCCAAACACAAAATTGGAGTTCCTCCGCATGGCACACCAGGCATTAATGGGTTATCTTGATTAGGAGTAGAACAAATTTCTAATTTCCCATCTTTAACACAAAGCCAAGCCCAACCAGAACCAAATCTTGTTGCGGCAGCTTTGCTAAATAATTCTTTAAAGGTTTCGTAAGAACCAAAAGCAGCGTTAATTGCATCGGCAATCACTCCAGTTGGATTTCCACCACCTTTTGGCGACATCACTTTCCAAAATAAGTCGTGATTAAAGTAGCCGCCACCATTGTTTCTAACTGCCATGTTGCTCATGTCTAAGTTAGTAAATATTTCTTCTGCAGATTTTCCTTCTAAAGCTGTTCCAGCAATAGCATTGTTAAAGTTTGTTGTATAAGCAGCATGATGCTTAGAATGGTGTATTTCCATTGTTCTAGCATCGATATGTGGTTCTAATGCATTGTATGCATAAGGTAACACGGTTAATTCAAAAGCCATAATTATAAGTTTAAAAGTTTATATTTTAAAGTTTCTAGTTAAGTAATCTGAGTTCATTAGAATAAAATACTAACAACTAGAAACTACTTAGCTATCAACTAATTTTAATTAATGTGTTGCTAAATATTCGGCAACACCTTTAGAGTTTGCTTTCATAGCATCATCGCCTTCTTTCCAGTTAGCAGGACAAACCTCTCCGTTTGCTTCAAAAAATTGTAATGCATCCACCATTCTTAAGGTTTCGTCAATGCTTCTTCCTAAAGGTAAATCGTTCACCACACAATGTCTGATAACACCTTTTTTGTCAATTAAAAAAGTACCTCTGTAAGCAACAGGAGCTCCGTTAAATACTGAATTTCCTTCGTCATCGTAATCGTATTCGCCAGCTAAAACTCCAAAGTTTTCTGCAATGGTTTTTGTTAAATCTGATACGATTGGGTATTTAACACCTTTAATTCCACCATTGTTTTTATCGGTATTTAACCATGCCCAATGTGAGAATTTTGAATCGACAGAGCAGCCAACTACAGCCACATTTCTTTTTTCAAATTCAGCTAATTTAGCTTGAAATGCCAATAATTCTGTTGGACATACAAAAGTGAAATCTAAAGGGTAGAAAAAGAAAATGACTTCTTTTTTACCGATATACTGTTCTAAAGAGAATTTTTCAACAAATTCGCCTCCATTTACTACTGCATCAGCACTAAATGCTGGTGCTTTTTTTCCAATTAAACTTTCCATTTTTTTTATTTATTAATTATTTTGTTAAACATTTTTTACATTTTCCATTTAAGTAGATATTCGTTTTATCTACTCTAAAATCTCCTAATTCTTTATATTTTAATTCTTTCACGTCTATTTCTACATCATAAATACCTCCACATTCATCACATTTAAAATGTGCATGTTCTTCTAAAAATGCATCGTACCGAACTTCATTGTCTTCAATTGTAACCGTAGTTGCAATTTTATTATCAATAAATAATTTAAGCGTATTGTAAACGGTGGTTTTTGATAAAGTCGGTATTTCATTAACCAAACCAGTATAAATAGTATCTACAGTTGGGTGAATTTTATTATTGTACAAATATTCAAAAATCTTTATCCGTTGAATAGATGGTTTGATGTTGTTAGCTGATAAATGTGTTGTAAAATTCATAAATTGTAATGATTATAAATTTGTAATGAGTACAAATTTAGATATAAAAATGATATCTCCAACTTTTTTGATAATTATTTTTTAAAAAATATCTTCTCCTAGTTTTAGAAGAGGAGAATTGAGAAAAGTAGTTGTTATGCTTTTGAAGGATTGTTTTTTTTTGACGTTGAAAACGTCTTTTTCTTTCTTCCTCGTTACAAACCAGGAAGAGTGGGGGTATTACATCTGGTTAAGTTGTCCGATTCTTTGTCGTATGGATTCACAAATTATATCTGATTTGTCTGTAAATAATTGCAAAGCCACTTTTCTTTCGTCCCAATAATTTCTATTTTCTTGATCTCTGTTTGACATTTCAAAAATTTCACTTTTTATAATGGATATAATGTCTGTGAGGTTGTCGTAAACCTGCTTTCCATAGAATGGCTTGTTCTTTTCTGTCGATGCAATAAATTTATTTCCTTTTTCAATAGCGATCGTAATTCTTGAATTTATAGTTTCTTCATAAGTCTTGCCTTGGTCATTGTTGTCGAGCAATGGTCTAAGCATCTCAATAGTAATCCGAATGTCAACCAGTTGACTCCATAGACCTGAATAAATGTCAAATTCTTTGTAGAACTGAGTCTTGTGAACGTGCAGTTTTTTTTCATTGTCAGCTTTAATTCCTTCGATCTTTTTTAAAAGGTTAAAGTTCCAAATGGCTAATCCAATTGAAACAATATAAGGGAGTATGTCTTTGAATTCAAACATATCTTGGTGAATGCGGTGAATACAGTCTAATGTTGCCATAATATTGCTGCTAACTCATACTTGTTGGAAACTTTTCAAATATTTCTTACATAGTGATAAACGAAGATAGTCTTTTTTTTACAAAAAAATCAAGTTTTAACAACAAATAAATTACCTAAAAATTTAATTTTCACAATTCACATCGTAGTGTTAAAAAATAGTTGGTAAGTTACTTTTTGGTCAGTACTAATTAACCTTACTTTTAGGTTACTTTGTAATAAACTTTAGAAATGCAGTTTACTTTTTATGGTCATGCATGCTTTGCTGTTGTGGTAGAAGGAAAAAAATTGTTATTTGATCCTTTTATTTCTGGCAACGAAAAGGCAAAATCAATAGCTGTTGACGCCATTGATGCTGACTATATTTTGGTTTCGCACGGACATGAAGACCATTTGGCAGATGTAGAACGGATTGCTAAAAGAACGGGAGCAAAAGTGGTTTCTAATTTCGAAATAGTTACTTATTTCGGAAAAAAAGGAATAGAAAATGGACATCCAATGAACCATGGTGGCAGTTGGAATTTTGATTTTGGAACAGTAAAATATGTGAATGCAATACATTCTAGTGGTTTTCCTGATGGAAGTTACGCTGGAAACCCAGGTGGTTTTATTGTTTCGTCGAAAGACAAAACATTTTATTATTCAGGAGATACCGCTTTAACAATGGACATGAAATTGATTGGGGAATACGAAAAATTAGCTTTTGCCATTCTTCCAATTGGTAACAATTTTACGATGGGAGTAAAAGAGGCAATTATTGCTTCAGACTTTATAAAATGTAATAAAATTATAGGAATACATTACGATACTTTTGGCTACATTGAAATAAATCAAACAAAAGCAATTGCTGATTTTAAAGCAAAAGGAAAAGAATTAATTTTATTAGAAATAGGACAAACAATAGAAATTTAAATATTGAATTAATCAATTAATAGTATGGGAAAAATAATCGCAATATCAAATCAGAAAGGTGGAGTTGGAAAAACAACTACAGCCATAAACTTGGCTGCTGGTTTAGGAGTATTAGAATACAAAGTTTTGTTGGTTGATGCCGATCCACAAGCAAATTGTACTTCTGGTGTTGGATTTGATCCTCGTAACATTAAAAAAAGTATTTACGAATGTATCATTAATGAAATTGAACCAGCCGAAGCTATTTTACACACCGATTCTCCTAATTTGGATATTTTACCTGCTCACATCGATTTAGTTGGTGCTGAAATTGAATTGATTAATTTACCCAACAGAGAAAAAATGATGCGTGCATCTTTGGCAAAAGTAAAAGATTTGTACGATTTTATCATTATCGATTGTTCACCTTCTTTAGGTTTAATCACTATCAATTCGTTAACCGCAGCCGATTCTGTTATCATTCCCGTTCAATGCGAATATTTTGCACTAGAAGGTTTAGGAAAACTATTAAACACTATAAAAATTGTTCAAGCAAGGTTAAATCCAGATTTAGACATAGAAGGATTGCTGTTGACTATGTTTGAT
This sequence comes from uncultured Vicingus sp., assembly GCA_964360245.1. Taxonomy (GTDB): domain Bacteria; phylum Bacteroidota; class Bacteroidia; order Flavobacteriales_E; family Vicingaceae. The sequence continues at coordinate 5,719 of CAYHWX010000070.1, read as the reverse complement.
GTTCGTTTACGACTTTCCAACCAAGTAGTTGAAGAAGTAAAAATGCATTTTCAAACCATGATGTTTGATACTATTATTCAACGAAACACAACACTTGGCGAAGCTCCAAGCTTTGGACAAACCATTATTATGCACGATGCAAGTTGTAAAGGAGCTATCAACTATTTGAATTTAGCTAGAGAAATTCTTCAAAAGAATGGAATGACAAAAATGTCGGAAGCAGAAAAAATCATAGTTTTAGAAGATGAGTAAAAAACCTGCTTTAGGAAGAGGATTAGGAGCATTATTACAAAATCCAGATACTGACATCACATTAAGTTCAACTGGCGAAGACATTGCTAATATTGTTGGAGCGGTATCTTCTATTTTAATAGAAAACATTGAAGCAAACCCTTTTCAACCTCGAACACAATTTGAAAAGGATGCCCTTGTAGAATTGGCTAACTCGATAAAAGAATTAGGAATAATTCAGCCAATAACAGTCAGAAAATTAGGCTACGGTAAATTTCAATTAATTTCTGGAGAAAGAAGATTTAGAGCTTCGCAAATTGCCGAGCTAAAAGAAATTCCTGCTTTTATAAGAATAGCTAATGACCAAGAAATGTTAGAAATGGCATTGGTCGAAAACATTCAACGACAAGATTTGGATGCTTTAGAAGTGGCTTTTAGTTATCAAAAATTAATTGAGGAATGTAATCTTACTCAAGAAAAATTAAGTGAAAGAGTTGGAAAAAAACGTTCTACGGTTGCCAACTATTTACGTTTATTAAAGTTGCCTGCCGAAATTCAATTGGCTATTAGAACAAAAGAAATTAGCATGGGGCATGCCCGAGCTTTGATTAACTTAGAAGAAGAAAAAAAACAAGTAGCAATAACTAGAAGAATAATTAAAGAAGGTTTGTCTGTTCGACAAGTAGAGGAAATAGTGAAAGGAAAAAAATCGGAAGAAAAAGTTTCCGACACCAAAAAAGAAATCCCTTCAGAATTGTCTTCCTTGCATCAAAAAATTGCAGCTGATTTATCAGATTTTTTAAGAACTAACGTTCAATTACAAAGTAACTCGAAAGGAACTGGAAAATTAATTGTTCCATTTACTTCAGAAAAAGAGTTAGAACGCATTATTGAATTACTTGGTTTATAAAATAGTACCGTGAAATTTAGGGGAGTTCTAAAAATTAACATTTCAAATCCCCTCTATCAAGAGGGGCAAGGGGTGTGTAATCAAAAAAATCAATTTTTAAAATTCCACTTTATTCAAACTTTATTGGTAACACTCCTACTGTTTATAGCTATTCCTTATCAAAGTGTGGCTCAATCTTTAGTGGTAGATTCATTATCTTCTTCCGATACCATTAAAGTAAAACCAACAACAATTCATTCGCCAACCAAAGCAACCTTAATGAGCACCTTTGTGCCTGGTTTAGGACAAGTTTACAATCATAAATACTGGAAAGTGCCAATTATTTATGCAGGAATGGGCGTCTCCATCTATTTTATAATTACCAACAAAAAAAGTTTTAATAATTTTAAAACAGCTTATGGTTACCGAGTGGATGGAAATCCTCTAACAGTTGATGAATATGAAGGACGACTCTCCGAGGCAAGTTTAAAATCATACATGGATTATTATCAGCGAAATAAAGACTTATCCTACATCGTTGCAGGTTTATTTTATGTATTTAATATTGTTGATGCTGCGGTAGATGCTCATTTATTCAACTTCCCAAAAAACGATAATTTATCTTTTAATTTTCAACCGAGTATAGAACTTACAGACAACAATCAACTTGCAAGTGGATTTAAATTCGTTATTAATTTATAATTTTAACCTTTTATCAGAGCTATTTACCACTAGTGTAATAGTCATAAAAAGAAGTAATATTCAAAACTTAATTTAGTTTTATAAAGAATGAAACAAGCATGATAAAATTTCAAAATAAAGTGGAATGTTTATATGCGGCTTCCATCTGACAACAAAAAAATAAAAAATAACAGATGAAAATCGGAATAATTGGATATGGTAAAATGGGAAAAGAACTCGAAAGAGTTGCAATTGAAAGAGGGCATGAGGTTGTTTTAAAAATTTCTTCAGAAAACGTTCATGAATTTAATTTTGATAATTTAAAAAATATTGATGTTGCGATTGAATTTACTAATCCAGAATTTGCTGTAAACAATATTAATATCTGTTTATCTTCCAATACCCCTATTGTTGTTGGAACTACTGGATGGTATGGCAATTTTGAAGAAGTAAAAAATTGTGTAGCTCAAAATGAAGGCACTTTATTGTATGCAACAAATTGTAGCATAGGAGTAAATCTTTTTTTTAAGTTAAATAAATACTTAGCTAAATTAATGAACAACAATAAAGAATATGAAGTCCGAATAGAAGAAACGCATCATACTCAAAAGATAGATGCTCCTAGTGGAACAGCAATTACTTTAGCGGAAGGGATTATTGAAAATAGGAATGAAAAAGATTGTTGGATAAAAGGTGAATCAGCCCATAAAAATCAACTTTCTGTATTATCACATCGAATAGAAAATATGCCAGGAACACATGAAATTAAATACACTTCTGCAATTGATGATATTGAAATAAAACACACAGCACATAACCGAAAAGGATTTGCTATAGGAGCAATTATTGCTGCTGAATACATTAAAGATAAAAAAGGTATTTTTACCATGGAAGACGTGCTTTTTAATTAATAATAAACACCTCCCTAACCCTCCTTTTTAGGAGGGAAGTTATTTGGAATTGGAATTTTGGGAACTCCCCTCTAAAAAGAGGGGCTGGGGGTGTGTAAAAAATATAAAATTTAAAAAAATGGAAATAAGTATTAGTGCATTTGTAATTCTATCAATCGTATATTTTATTACTGCCCATATTGGGTTGTATAAAATTTTTGAAAAGCTAGGAATAAAAGGTTGGAAAGCGTTGGTTCCATTTTACGGAACTTACTTAGCAGTAAAAGTGATAAAAAAATCATGGGCTTGGACCATCACCTATTATGTTCCTTTTCTTGGTTTTGTGGTTTGGATGGGGATTGTTGTAGAATTAATGAAACTGTTAGGGAAAACATCTTTTAAAGAACATTTTTTAGGAGTTGTGTTTGCAGGTATTTATTTGCCTTACATTGGCTTTAAAGAAGAGGTAAAGTTTATTGGTTTTGAAGCAGCAGCCAAATACAAAAAATCATTTAAAAGAGAGTGGGCAGATGCCATTATTTTTGCAGTTGTTGCTGCAACATTAATTAGAGGCTTTTACATAGAAGCTTTTACTATTCCTACCTCGTCAATGGAACAAAAGTTATTGGTTGGTGATTTTCTTTTTGTCAATAAAATGGCTTATGGAGCAAGAGTTCCAAACACGCCCATTAGTTTTCCTTTTACTCACCATAGTTTTCCAGAATGGTTGCCACTTGTAGGTGGAAATCAGTCTTATTTGGAATGGATTAAATTTCCATATTCCAAATTGCCAAAAATGGGGGATGTACAAAGAAATGATTGTGTAGTATTTAATTTTCCTGCTGGAGATACTGTTGCCATTGAGGAACCAGCAAGAATTTATGAGCAAATGATTAGAGACATCAGCATACAACAAAACATATCTTTAGCAGAAGCATGGAAAGCAATAAATAAAACTTATACCATCAAAGCTCGACCAGTCGATAAAAAAGAAAATTACATTAAACGTTGTGTTGGTTTGCCTGGCGATAAATTACAAATAGTAGATGCTAAATTGATGATAAATGATGCAGCCGCATATTTTGATGCCAATGCACAATTTAATTACAATGTAACAACCGATGGAACAGGATTTAATGAGAAAACTTTGCAAAAAAAGAAAATTACAACTGAACCAATTCAAGGTATTGAAGGTGAACCTAATAAATTTATAATTACTCTAACAGACGAAAATGTGAAAAAAACTAAAAGTTTTTCTCAAGTAGTTTCTGTCGGAAAAAGAATTCAACCATTAGGATATCAATCACCATGGAGTTTAGATCCTATTTTCCCAAATGATGGACAGTACGATTGGACAGTTGATAATTTCGGACCAATTCTTATTCCTAAAAAAGGAGCTACAGTTGAATTAACTACCAAAACATTGCCGTTGTATCGAAGAATTATTAAAAATTACGAAAATAATGACCTAAAAGTGGACGGGGACAAGATTTATATTAATGGAAAAATTGTCACTTCCTACACTTTTAAAATGGATTATTATTGGATGATGGGAGACAACCGTCACAACTCACAAGATTCACGTTATTGGGGTTTTGTGCCAGAAGATCATATTGTAGGTAAAGCAGTTTTTGTATGGTTATCATGGGATAGTCAGCAAGGAGGTATTCGTTGGAATAGATTGTTTACACTGGTTCATTGATGAAAGTGAAGGTGAAAGGGAAAGGGAATGGACAAGTGTGACAAGGGAAAGGGCAATGTGCGTTTGGCTTTCCCCTCTAAAAAGAGGGGTTAGTGGTGTGTAAAGATTAGAAAGTGAAACCAGAAACTTGTATTTCGTAATTAGTAAAGTGAAACCTCAAACTTCAAACCTTTTTTATATTTTCTTCGTTACAGAACAATAACAATTCAATGAAAAAATTCACACACTATATTAAACAATGGTTGAAAGCGATACTACTTGCTTTGTTAACTGTTGTAATTGTTAAAGCTTTTTTCTTTTGGGTATATGTTATTCCTAGTACCTCTATGGAAAAAACGTTGCTACCGGGCGATTTAATTTTTGTCAACAAAATGAGTTATGGCATCAGAATGCCAATAACACCACTTACATTTCCATTGAGTCATCAAAAAATGCCGTTTAATAATCAATGGCAATCGTATTTAGATTTTATCCAACTTCCATATTATAGGTTGTTCAGCTCCACTATCGAACGAAATGATGTGGTGGTATTTAATTATCCAATAGAAGATGTAGTCCCAGTTGACCACCGTTCATTTTATATTAAAAGATGTATTGGTTTGCCTGGTGACACGCTTAAAATCATTGATAAAAAAGTATTTATCAATCATAAATTTTTGCTTTTTCCTAAAAACGTGGAGTTTAATTATCATGTTCAAACAGACAAAAGCATTAGTTATGATTCATTAGCTGTTTATGATATTTCTGAAGGAAGTTATTTTGGAAATGAAAGTTGGGAATTAACCCTTTCCAATTCAGTAAAAAATCGAATCAGTCAATTAAAACAATTCAAATCTATAAAGCCCCTAGAAGTTGACCCCAACTCTTGTGCTGATTATATTTTTCCTTTTTGTAAAAACTACTGTTGGAATATTGATTATTATGGAGAGCTGGTTATTCCTAAAAAAGGAGCTACTGTTGTTTTAGATTCCAACAACATTCATCTTTATCAACGAATTATTGAGATTTATGAAAAAAATGAATTGAAATGGGATAGTAATATTTTTATTATTAATGGAGATACCACATCAACTTATACTTTTAAAATGGATTATTATTTTATGATGGGCGATAATCGTCACAATAGTTCCGATTCACGCTTTTTTGGTTTTGTTCCTGAAGATCATATTATTGGGAAAACAAAATTCGTTATAGTTTCAGTAAACAAAGCACCTCATGCACTAAAAAAATACCGTTGGAATCGATTTTTCACCAAAGTAAAATAACAAAATGGGAGTTCTAAAAATTAACATTTCACATCCCCTCTATCAAGAGGGGAAAGGGGTG
>CAYHWX010000069.1:0-21180 GCA_964360245.1 uncultured Vicingus sp. | reverse complement strand
ATGGAACACCAACAAATTTAACTTGTAATGGTGATCAAAGTGGTTCAATACAATTATCAGCATCTGGAGGTGATAATTCTTCATATAAATATAGATTAAACGAATCATCTTGGCAATCATCTTCTCTTTTCACTGGTTTACCTGCTGGAACATACGATGTTTATGTAAAAGATGGCTTGTGTTGTGTGAAACAAGGTACTTCAGTAGTTATTACTCAACCAAGTGCAATTGATATCGCTAGTCCAATTAACATTACAATGGCTTCTTGTGGTAATTCTGATGGAGGTTTGTTAGCTTCAGCAACAGGTGGAACTGGGGCATTAACATATAGCATAAATGGATCTTCCTATCAATCATCTGGTTCTTTTACTGGTTTAGCAGGAGGATGGTATACTGTATATGTTAAAGATGCTTCTGGCTGTATTAAAACCAAATGTGTTATCATTAATCATACTTCCTCACCAACATTATCTTTACAATCATACACTAACGTTAGTTGTAATGGAGGAAATGACGGAAGTATTACCATACTTGGTTCTGGAGGAACAGGTGCATTACAATATTCTATAAATGGTGTTAACTATCAATCATCAGGAATTTTTACAGGGGTTAGTGTAGGCAATTATGCTCCTAGTGTTAGAGATGCTGCCGGTTGTGTTGGTTCATTAGCTTGTATTACAACATGCGGTGTCAATATAACAGAGCCTCCTACCATTACTTTTAGTTTGTCTCAAGAACCTGCTTCATGCAACGGACTTAAGGATGGTACAATTAATGTTGAGTCTGCAATTGGTGGTATTGGCACACTAAAATATAGTGTTGATGGTATTAATTACCAATCTGGAAATCAATTTACAGGTTTATGGGGTGGTTTTTATACCGTTTATGTAAAAGATGTTGCGGGATGTATTGTAACTGACACAATTACTGTTGTTCAACCTGAATCAATTATTGCTTCAGTAGTTTCCTTTACTAATTTAACTTGTAATTTAAGCCAAGATGGATACGTTCAACTTTCTGCGACTGGTGGTAATGGGAATTATGAGTTTAGTATCGATGGATCTCATTTCTACCCTTCAGGTGAATTTAATAGTTTAGTTGCAGGTACATATGTCGTATATGTAAGAGATCAAAATCAATGTATTTATGAAGATTACTTATCATTTACATTAACTCAGCCAGCTGGAATTGTTGCTAGCACAACAACAGGTAATTCTACTTGTGGTAATGCTAATGGAACACTTTTATCTATTGCTGGTGGAGGTTCAGGTTCAGGTTATACTTTTAGTATCGATGGTGGTGCTACAAGTAACGGAACAGGAAATTTTAGTGGGTTAGTAGATAGTACTTATGCAATTCTAGTAACTGATGGAAATGGTTGTCAAAATGTTTTCATAGGAATCGTAACAGATTCTGATGGACCTGTTATAGTTAGTAGTTCATTTACAGATGTTACTTGTAATGGCGGAGATGATGGTACTATTACCGTAAATTCTGTTACAGGTGGTACAGGTACCATAATTTATAGTGTTGATGGTGGTCCATTCCAAACACCCAACCAATTAAATGGTTTAACAGCAGGCACACACACTGTAGTTGTTAGAGATGCTAATGGTTGTACTGGAGAAATAAGTGTTAGCTTGGCAGAACCTTCACCATTTACCATTCTGTTAACAAAAAACAATGTTGATTGTAATGGAGGAAACGATGGTAGCATAACAATAATTGCTGCTGGTGGTGCTGGCACTTTGGCATATAGTATTGATGGAATAAATTTCCAATCACCTAACACGTTCAACAACTTGATTGCTGGTACTTATACAATTACAGTGAGAGATGCTGGTGGATGTACAGGAACACAAATGACAACAATTGCTCAACCAACCGCTATCACTCTTAGTACAGCGATACTAAATGTCGACTGTCATGGAAACAATACAGGAGCAATTTATGCGAATGCATCAGGCGGTTTTGGTGCTATCCAATATAGTTTAAATGGTGTAACCTATCAAAGTTCAGGTATTTTTAATAACCTTACATCTGGTAGTTACACAATTTTTGCTAGAGATTCAAGTAGTTGTATTAAAACTTCTAATCTATCTATTAGCGAACCTTCTGATATAGTAATATCAGCACAGGTATCAAACGTGTCATGTGCTGGTGGTAATGATGGTGTAATTGATATAGCAATTACAGGAGGAACTCCACCTTACAAATTTTATTGGCCAAGTGGAAAAACAACTGAAGACATTTTTTACCTTACTGCAGGCATCTATACTGTAGTAGTTGAGGATGCAAATGGATGTTCTGCTACTGGCGTTTACACAGTAACTCAACCTTTGTTTCCAATAATAACAAATGGAGTTGTTGTTGATGCATCAAGTGCCTCTATAGCAAACGGAAGTATTGATAACACAACAAATGGAGGTACTCAGCCATACACTTTCGAATGGAATACTGGTGCAACTACTGAAGACATTTCTGGTTTATTGCCTGGTGTATATGTAGTTGTAGTTACGGATGCAAACGGATGTACATTTACTACTGGATATGTAGTTGAATACCCAGTTGGTATAGCTGATTTGAGTAACCAAGATGAATTACGCATATTCCCTAACCCTGCTAAAGAAATTATTAATATAGATTTAGTAGGTGATGAATTAGCTGATAGATTTGAATTAGTTAATTTAACAGGACAAGTAATTTATCAATCAAATCCAAACAGTAATAAATTTGAGGTTGATGTTAAATTCTTCGCAGAAGGTTTATATTTTATAAACATCTACGTAGGAAAAGATGTCATCACCAAAAAAGTAGTAATTAATAGATAGTAGTTTTAATTTAGTTAGTTAGTTTTGATAGAGGCTGCCTGAGAAGGCAGCCTCTTTCTTTGCCATATAATACAAACAAACCCTATTTACACATTTATTAAACCACAAACAAATTACTTTTCGATGATATATGTCATCGCTTTTTAATGATTGTACTCATACTAATTTGTAGGAAGAATTTGCAAATTTGTAACTAAAATTAAAACAATCCTTTTACTATGGACGCTAGACAACATCTTTACTACGCACTAGGTATTATGGCTTATGCAGTTGCTAAGTCTGATGGTGAGGTTCAAAAAGAAGAACGTGAAATGATTCACAACATAGTAGTTGAGGAATCTGGTCATGAAATTGATTTTGATTATGCCGAAATAATTTTTAGCATTTTACAAAAAGATAAGCAAGGTGCTAATGAGGTATATCAATGGGCAACAAAAGCATTTGATTTGGGAAAACATCATTTTACTCCTGCTATGAAAGAACAATTTGTTAATGTAATTAAAAGTATTGCTGAAGCTTTTCCTCCTACTTCTTCCGAAGAAATTAATATGATTGATAAAATTTCTCGAGAAATTTGGTCATTATAATTTGCAATATTTATTTAGTAATGACAAAAACAATAATATTAAATATGATACCTGATTTTCCTCTTCCAATTATAAAATTTATCTCATATTTAATTAGATTGGTAGTAATAATTTTTTTTATTTTCATCCGATAAATATAAAATTTATGGCTACAAAAAAACCTACAATACAAAAAACAAAAACAATTGCACCAAAACTTGCTGTCGCCAAACAACCTAAAGATAAATTTCTAATAGTTGGTATTGGTGCGTCGGCTGGTGGTTTAGAAGCATTTAAAAGCTTTTTTGAATCATTACCATCTAATCCTGGCATGGCTTTTATTGTGGTTCAACACCTCGACCCCACACACAAAAGTATGTTATCCGATTTGCTTTCAAAATATACTAAAATGAAGGTGATGGAGGTAAAAGATAGAACAAAGGTAGAGCCTGATCACGTGTATGTTATTCCTCCAAACAAGGACATGGCCATATTGGATGGAGTTTTACACTTAATGACTCCAGTCGAAGAAAGAGGACACAGAAGACCTATCGATTTTTTTTTAAAATCGTTGGCTGATGACCAGAAAGAAAGAGCTGTTGGTATTATTTTTAGTGGCACAGGTACTGAAGGAGCCATTAGTTTGAAAAAAATTAAAGGTGAAGGTGGCTTAACTTTAGTGCAAGACCCTACCACTGCAAAGTTTGATGGAATGCCAAGAAGTGTAGTAACAGCCGGTGCAGCCGATTTTATTTTAAAGGCTAAAGCAATGCCAGAACAGCTGATTAAATACATGGCCAACCTAAACATTAATCATTTAATAAATGAACCTAAAACAATTATCCCTACAAATGTATTAGAAAAAATATTCATCTTATTGCGCAATTCAACAGGTTGTAATTTTAATAACTACAAGGGCAATACCATAATTCGACGAATAGAAAAAAGAATGGCAATCAACCAGATTGAAAAACTTGATGACTATTTAAAATACCTTCAAAAAACACCGGAAGAAGTTCACCTGCTTTTTAAAGAACTGCTGATTGGCGTAACTAACTTTTTTAGAGATAGTGAAGCATTTGAAGATGTAAATAAAAAAGCCATTTCACACATTATTAAACAAAAATTAAGTGGCGATATTATTCGTGTATGGACTGCAGGATGCTCTACTGGAGAAGAAGCATACTCATTGGCTATGCTTTTTAATGAAGCCATTAGTAAACAGAAAAAAGATTTGCGTTTACAACTATTTGCTTCTGATATTGATGAAGATGCCATTAACCGTGCTCGAGTTGGAATATATACGGAAACAATAGCAGCAGATGTTAATCCATCTCGATTACAACGCTTTTTTAAAGTAGAAAAACAAGCTTATAGAATAAAAAAAGAGGTTCGCGATCAGGTTATTTTTGCGGTACATAACATACTTAAAGACACCCCTTTTTCAAAATTAGACATGATAAGTTGCCGAAACCTACTCATTTACTTAAATACTGAAGCACAGCAGAAAATATTTGCAACATTTCATTATTCTCTAAACCCAAATGGTATTTTGTTTTTAGGCAACTCCGAATCATTGGGCGAATGCTCCGACTTTTTTACTACACTCGATCGTAAGCATAAACTATTTTTACGCAAAAATGTAAAACTGGGAATCAACCCAAAAATTGATTTTAGTATTACAAATATAGCTGCTCATAAAATACCTATTTCACTAGCTAAAACAGGAAAACCACATTTTGAAAATATTGGAGGAATTACTGAAAGACTGTTGTTAAGCAAATACGGACCCGCATGCTGCATAATTAATAGAAAAGACGATGCAGTATACTTTTCTGGCAACACTGGTAAATACTTACAACCATCACCTGGTGAAGCTCGGTTTAATGTTGTAGACATGGCTCGCGAAGGCTTGAAAAGCGATTTACGAATTATTATTGCTAAAGCTCGAAAAACCAACAAACAAGAAGAACGTAATGATGTAAAAGTAAAAACGGATGATAATCTGGAAACCATCAAATTAAAAGTGATGCCTTTTATTCCCTTTGAATCTAATGAGAAATACCTGATGATTATTTTCGAAGAACTATCAAAGGACGTTATCCAAAAATCAATAACTAAAGCTAACACATCAAAGCTTGAGCATACCTCCGAAATAAATGCATTAGAACAAGAACTCCATTCTACCAAAGAATATTTACGTTCAACAATAGAAGAGCTTGAAGTATCGAACGAGGAATTAAAATCATCGAACGAAGAGTTACAATCATCGAACGAAGAGATGCAAAGCACCAACGAGGAGTTGGAAACCTCTAAAGAAGAGTTGCAATCACTCAACGAAGAAATGATAACAATGAATAATGAATTGCAAGAAAAAATTGACGAACTCGCTCATTCTTATAACGACATGAATAACTTGTTGTCCAGCACCGAAATAGCTATCATTTTTTTAGATAGAAAATTAATTATTAGACGATTTACACCCGCAACAGCAAATATTATTCACCTAATTCCATCCGATATTGGTAGGCCTCTAAATGACTTGTCGTCCAACCTATATTATCATAACCTTGTCATGGACTCAAAGGAAGTGTTAGATAAACTGGTTCCGATTAAAAAAAATGTTGAGAGTAATAACAATACCTGGTACCAAATGCAAATTAGCCCATACCTTACTTCAACTAACTTAATTGATGGCGTGGTGTTAACCTTTGTTGATATTACTGAAGAAAAGTACGTACAGGAAACTTTGATTAAAACAAAGGAACAGTACGAAGAACTAATGAAACATACCAATACATTAATTTATGAGCAAGATAAACATCTAAAATATACTAAGATGGTCAATTCGCCTCCTCACTATAGTATTGAAGATGTAATTGGAAAAACTGATAAAGAATTATTAATGCACAAAGAAGAAGCAGAAATATTAGAAAAACTTAAAAAGAAAGTAATTCGAAATAAAATTGCTGAAAGACGAGAAGTGATGATGACTTTAAACAGCAAAGAAACTTATTTCGATTTAATGGTTCGACCCGTTACCAATGATAAAAATGAAATTACCGGTATAGTTTGCATTGCTACCGATATAACTGATTTTAAAAATACAGAAAACAATTTAGCACAAATTAAATTAACGAATGAAACCTAACAACTCAGTAATAAAGCAGATAGCAAAAACAAAAAAAACAAAAGTTTCATTTGATAAAGATGAAAGCGAATTATTGCATGAACTTCGTGTGCGCCAAGTAGAATTAGAAGCTCAAAATGAAGATTTGCGAACCATGCAACACCAATTAGAGAGTGTTCGTGACCAATACACCGATTTATTCGACTTTGCTCCAGTAGGGTATTTTATTTTAGATAAAAATGGAATAATTATTAATGCTAACCTTACCGGTAGTGGTTTATTGAATAGCCAACGTGGATTCGTTAAAGGAAAACCTTTTATCACTTTTCTCTCCAACAGTAAAGATAGCACACTCTTTTTTAACCACTTACGGGAGGTATATAAAACAGAAACACTACATTCTTGCGTGTTATTATTAAAACGCAAAGGAAGTGCCAACTTTTTTGCTCAAATAGAAACCATCTCAGAAATTAATGAAAAGACTGATGAAACTCAATTTCGACTAGTTATTAGTGACATTACAGAAAAAAAGAAAACTGAAGAATTATTATTACTAAATGAAGAATTAAGGATAGAAAAAGAAAAAGCACAGCAATACCTCCAATTGTCGGGTGTTTTTTTTATGACACTTAACACCGATGGAATAATAACAATGATTAACCAAGTTGGTTGCAAAATACTAAATCATGATTGTATAATTAAAGATAATAAGTGTAAAGCTAATGAAAATGTGCATTGCAGTTTAGAAGGGTTAAACTGGTTCGATAACTTTATACCAAAAGAAAATAGAAACTTCGCTAAAAAAGAGTTTGCACAACAGATACAAGGAGAAAAACAAAAAGTAGGAAAATCGAATAAATACGTCGTCACCAGAACTGGAGAAAAGCGATTAATTGTATGGAACACCATTGTTCTTAAAGATTATAAAGGAAATGTAATTGGGATGTTAAAATCTGGAGAAGACATAACCGAGAAAGTTTTTTCAGAAAATGCACTTATTGATAGCGAATTAAGATTACAACTTGCAATAAATTCAGGTCAATTAGGCGTTTGGGATTGGGACGTAACCAACAACAATATGTTATGGAACGACAGAATGTATGAACTGTATGATATTAAGAATCACAGCATCTTTAATACTGTCGAAATATGGTCGAATGCATTGCATCCAGATGACAAGCAAAGAGTTCTAGATGAATGTAATGACGCACTAAATGGGAAAAAAGAATTTAACACATCTTTCAGAATTGTCAAATCTAGTGGCAAAATATTGTTTATAAAAGCTGAGACTAAAGCAATTAAAGATGATAAAGGAAAAGTTGTTCGTATGGTTGGTATCAATAGCGATATTACCGAACATATAAATTTTGAACGTCTATTAAGTGAAAAAAATGCAGTATTATTTGATTCAAAACAGAAACTAGAAAACGTTAACCAAATTTTAGAGCAAAAAGTAAAAGAACGAACTTATGAATTAAATAATAGCCAACGATTGTACAAACTCATTGCTCGAAATTTTCCAAATGGAGTAATTAATGTGTTTGATAAAAACCTAAATTATGTTTTTGTAGAAGGAATGGAAATGTTTAATAAGGGAGTTGAGGGAGAAATATTGATTGGTACTAGTTTTTTAAAGCGCGTTAACCCTTTAATAAGAAAAGAATTACAGGATAATTTAATGAATGTTTTTAATGGACACAACATCAGTTTTGAATCAAAAATAGAGGGTAAAACATACATGATTAATGCTGTTGGTTTGCATGATGTTGATGATAAAATTTCTCAAATACTAATGGTTACACAAAACATAACCAAGTTAAAAAAAGCTGAAAACCAAACTAAACAGGCATTAGAAAAAGAACGCCAACTGAATGAATTAAAAACACGATTTGTTTCTATTGCTTCGCATGAATTTAGAACCCCATTAACAACCATTATGAATTCGGTTAACTTACTTTCAAAACACATTGGAAATGACGAAGCAACCGAAAAACAACACAAACATATTGTTCGTGTAAAAAAATCTGTTCACACCCTCACCAATATTTTAAACGATTTCCTTTCGTTAGATAAATTAGATGGAGATAATATAGAAGTTCAAATGTCTGATTTCAATCTTACTCAGTTTTTTCATGAAATAATAGATTCATTGGAAGTTATTACAAAAAAAGGACAAAAGATAATCTTTAATTTTAGTGGAGAAGGAAATGTTACTGCCGACAAACAAGCATTAACAAATATATTTAACAACTTGCTTTCTAATGCCATTAAATACTCTGGCGAAAATACTAAGATAGAACTTATAGTAAATGTTGATGATGAAATTTTATCAACATCAATAAAAGATGAGGGAATTGGAATTTTAAAAGAAGATAAAAATAAAATTTTTGAACGATTTTTTAGAACAAAAGATGCACTTAATATTCAAGGTACAGGCCTTGGATTAAATATTGTTAAAAAATATATAGAGATATCAAATGGCATTATTGATTTTGAAAGCAGGTATAGAAGAGGAACAATTTTTTATGTAAAACTGCCTATTAAAATTAATTCTTTACCAGTTGGTAATTCTTAAATAGTAATAAAAATTTAATATTATGAAAAAAATTGTATTAATCGAAGACGAAGAAGATGTAAGAAGTACAACCTCCGAAATTCTAGAATTAGCAAACTATAAAGTTTATTGTGCCGATAATGGTATAAAGGGTATAAAACTGGTAAAAGAAAAAAAACCTGACCTTATTATTTGCGATATAATGATGCCTAATCTAGATGGCTATGGTGTTTTAAATATTTTGACTAAAGACCCAGAAACTTCTCATATTCCATTTATATTTTTAACAGCAAAAGCAGAAAATAGCGATATTAGAAAAGGGATGAACCTTGGTGCCGACGATTACATTACCAAACCTTTTGATGAAACTGCTTTGTTAGAATGTGTTGGTATTAGGTTAAAAAGAAGCGAATTATTGAAAAAGGAATTTAAAGCTGATATAGAAAGTTTAAATGAGTTTATAGATACAGCTCGTGGAATTGATGATTTAAAAGACCTTTCAAAAGATCGAAAAATAAAAAGATATGAAAAAAAAGAAGTTATATTTCGAGAAGATGATTATGCCAACTACATGTATTTTATTGTAAAAGGTAAAGTAAAATGTTCGAAAACAGATTATTTTGGTAAAGATTTTTTAAATGACATATACGGTAAAGGAGAATTTATTGGATACATGACTCTGTTTGATAAAGGAGAATACCACGAAACAGCTACAGCCATGGAAACTACTGAATTGGCGGTAATACCTAAACAAGAATTTTTAGCATTGGTTAAAAAAAACAGAGATGTCGCAGCCACATTTATCAAAATGCTATCCAACAATGTAGTAGAAAAAGAAAAACGCTTACTACAAGTTGCATACACACCACTTAGAGAACGCTTGGCGGAAGCAATTTTAAACATAAAAGAAAAAGGTCATTTTCAAAATGAATCGACAAAGGAAATGGAAATTTCTCGATTAGATTTAGCCAACATCATTGGAACAGCAAAAGAATCGTTAATTAGAACATTAACCGAATTAAGAAAAGAAGGACTATTATCTACAAATGGCCAAGAAATAAAAATTTTAGATGAAGTAGGCTTGAAAAAAGTTGCAGGCTAATGTAAAACCAGTTAATATTAAAAGCTAGAAAATGGAGGTAATTACTTCTTCCATCATCTATCCAGATTTTTTTCGAAAAATTCCATCAGCAAAATATTTATTTTTTTATAACTACTAACAAAAGTTATTGTTAGGCAGTAACCATTGTTATTATTAAAACCCAATTATAGCAGTTACTTTATTAAATATTTTTATTTTTTAAATATTTAATATATGAAAAAGATTTTATTGCCAACAGATTTTTCAAACAATGCAAGAAATGCAGCAGAGTATGCCATTGAAATGTTTGGTTATAACGATGTAGAATATATTTTATTAAATACCTATACCGAAATTTTTATAACTACCGATGTATTGATTTCGATTATTAAATTGTTAAAAAAAGAATCAAAAGAAGGGTTAAATCATGAACATGATTATTTGAAAAAAAAATATAGTAAAGGCTCACTTAAAATGAAGATTCGTTCCGAATACGGTGTATTATCTAATGTAATTAATACGATTACAGAAAAAGAAAATATTGATTACATTATTATGGGAACAAAAGGAGCTTCTGGAATTAAAAAAATGTTAGTTGGAAGCAATACTGCTGATGTAGTAAAAACAGTGAAAAGCCCCATCATTGCAATTCCAAAAAAAACAGCATTTCTTCCACCCGTTAAAATTGCCTTTGCCACAGATCATAAACAGTTAAAAAATGAAACCCTACTAAGCCCATTAGCTGAATTAGTTAAACAATTCCATTCAAAATTATATATTGTATACGTTCATCCGAAAGAAAAAATATTTCAGCTTGCAAATGCTAATGGAAGTATACAACTACATAAGATTGATAAAAAAATTCAAACTAACTACTATAATATTGAAAATAAGAATGTTGTAGAGGGAATCGAGCAATTTGTAAAAAATTATCGAATAGATATGCTAGCATTAGTATCAAAAGAGCATCGTTTTTTTGAAAATATATTTCGCACAAGTGTTTCACAAGAAATATCAATGCTTACAGATATTCCATTATTAATTTTACATGAGAACTAAATTATATACCTATGAAAATAACAAATAATATATTGTTTGCCACCGATTTTTCTAAGAATTCCGAAAACGCATTACCTTTTGCTATTGATTTGGTTAGAAAGAAAAAAGGAAAACTTTATTTACTCCATACTAATGAACTTCAAATAATAACACCAGAAGATGTGTTAAAAATTAACACTGGATTAGATACAATAGATACTGTTATTCGTGATATTCGATTATCTGGAGAGAATGATCTCAAGCAACTCATTAAAGATTTTAAAATATCAAAGATTGAACACAAAGCTCTTTTTCGAGATGGAGATGTAAAAAATGAGATTTTAGATGAAATTAAAAAGAATGACATTGAGTTGATAGTTATGGGAACCAAAGGAGCAACAGCAGAAAACGGATTGCTTATGAGTAGCATTACAAAAAGTGTTATTCAAAATGCCTCTTGCCCAGTTTTTGCAATTCCCGAAACAGCCAAGTTTAAAAATATTTCGAAAATAGTTTACCTCAGCAATTTAAATTACGATGAAACCAATATTATTAATTATTTAGTTGATTTTGCAAAACTTTACAATGCAGAGGTAGTTATTTTACATATTGATAGTAATGATGATGCAATAACCTTTATTAGCACTGAGGTGAATATACTTGAAATATGGAGTGTCGATTTATTAAAGGATATTATTAAAAAAGTTGATTATCCTAAAATATCTATTAAGGAAATGATTACCGAAGACACAATAGAAGGAATAAATGAGTACATTAAAGAAAACAAAACTGATGTAATTGCTATGACAACTTATACCACTTCATTGATTAATAAATTGTTTCATAAAAGCCTTACCAAACAAGTATTACTTCATACGCAAATTCCATTATTGGCTTTTAATGGAAACAAATATTCAGAATTATGAGCTTGGATAAAAAAATAATAATTGGAGTTGGAGTTCTCGTTATCTTCATCGCTATGTTATCATGTTGGTATAAATTTTCGCACTCTATGAAATTAGTACCTCCATTTGAAATTAATACAAAATACGTTGAAAATAATGTACTAATTGCTACCCAAGGAAGCAAGTATAAAGATGCTGTAGTTAAAGGAGTGGTTGATTATCTAACAACAAAACCAGTTTATATTAGAGTAATCGATGTTTCTAAATTAAATGAAGTAAATACTGATGCCTGGAATGCAATTGTAGTTTTACATACCTGGGAAATGTCGAAGCCACCAAAAGAGGTAAAAGAATTTTTGAAAAATAATTACAACTCCAATAACATTTTTACCCTTACCACTTCAGGAAATGGAGATGAAAAAATAAAAGGCGTAGATGCAATAACTGGAGCATCCTTATTAAAAGAAGTTCCTAACCATGTTCAGCTTCTAATTAATAAACTTGATAACAAACTCTTTGTAAAAAATAAGAGTGACAATAATCAATAATCACATTATCCAAAGTTTTTTTTATCACCGTATTTCAGCACTATTTTTATAATAAATTTAAATGATAAATTAATTATTATGGAAAAAATAACTTCACTAAGAAATTTACTTATTGAGCAACTCCGAGAGGTTTGCAATGGTGAAAATCAACAATTATACTTTCTACAATTAGTTAAAAATAAAGTAGGGGATAAAGAATTAAAAATGATAATAAAAAATCATATAGAAGTAACCAAATTGCAAATAAAACGTCTTAAAAATATTTTTAATAAATTGTTTGTTTCTTCTATCGGAGAACATTCAGAAATTATGGTTGGTTTGATAAATGAAGCGAATGATTTAATAGAAAGAAGTTACACATCTTTAATAATGGACACTGTTATCATTTCAAGTATTCAATTCATCAAACATTTTGAAATTGCTGGCTATGGAACAGCATACGCTTATGCAGAAGAGTTAGGGTTAAGAGATATTGCAGATGATTTGTATCTTTCTTTAGAAGAAGAAAAGGAAATGGATGTTTCGCTTTCTGAAATCGCTATGGATCAGGTGAACTCAAAAGCAAAAGTTCCAATACTTGTTTAATACCTCAGATCAGAAAATAATAAAAAGGGATAGTTTATTTACTATCCATTTTTAATAATTCGAGCTGAAACTGTGCTACTAACGGTAACGAAGCAGCAGCATTTAATATAACTAGCTTTCTACTAAAAACTGAAAGTTTCCAGTCGCATAAAATCTCTCTATTATTGCTAAGATAAATTGATTTAAAATTATTCCTTACTGGAATAGAAGCAGTCTGACAGATTTGTATAGCACGTTCTATAGCACCATCTATTTCCTGAACACTAAAACCATACGATAGCATATCGCTAGCAAAAAACTTCAGTTCTACATCTAGCATAATTTCCTCAAACTGATCAATTACAACATTATTATAATTTTGATTAAAAATTGTTATTTCCATAACTTAAATATTTATTGAAAAATAATTCTGTTTTTTAATTGGTTTTATTTTCCCCATTTTTTTGCTTATTGTAAAATTAAATTATCGAAAAATTTATTCTTTTTTCTTTAGGAGAAGCCTCCTCAACGCGGTAAAGATTAATCTTAAGCATCCCATTTATAAAAGTTGCTGTAATATTATTTTGATTAGTAAGTTTTCCTAATTGATAAGAATGTATAAAATTATCTACCCCATGCTCTTTAATGATGTAGTTAGTATTCAATTCCTTTTCCTCTTCTTTTTTACCTTTAACAACTAATACATCATTAATAATTTGTATCGAAATTTGATTTTTTTTATAACCAGATAATGGAATTTCTATTTGGTGATATCCCTCCAACTTTTTTAAATTAAAAGGTGGCCTCTTCTTTTCTTTAGTTAATCGGTTTTCTGTAAAAGGATCCCTTCCTAAAAAGAAGTCCCTATTAATCAAATGACCCCAGTAATTGTTAAATCTATTTCCGAAACTCCTTCGATTTGTATGTGGCGATTGCATTAATTCCATTCTTGTAAAATTTATACAGCTAACAATTGAGTTAATTTTTCATCTTCGAAATTTTCAGTAATAAATGAAATTTCATTTTTAATTTGATTATCTTCAATAACAAAATTGCATATTACTAATTTTTCCGATTCAACTAAATGTTGGTCTATTTGGTTAGCAATTTTTTGATATCGATTAAATGTATTGGTAATTTTTTTTGTGCCTGTTCAATATTTTCATCTCTTATTAACCAAATGAAGTTATTATCCATCAAATTACTTAACAACTGTTTTTCATCATTATAAAATTCCATATCAGATTTCCAATCGTCTTTGAGTAAATATAATTTTTCCCATTTTGTAGTGGTTGAGTAATTATTTTGAATTTGCATGTTACTTTTCATCATTTTTTATATTGAAGTGTTAATAGAAATTTTCTCGGTATCTCCCCATTCTAGATGAGTGTCTTCAGTATGCAATATTTTTTCAGCTATTTTTATTTCATCGATTGAACCGTGAACAACCAACATAGTCATTCCTTTTTCAAGATGTTCTTCATATTTTAGTGTTGAGTCCTCATTTATTCCAAGTTTTATTAGAATGGATGTTATACCACCACTTAATAAACCAATATCAAAACCTGCAATTAAACCAATTAAAGCCCCAGCACCATACAAAAACCCAAAACCAGGAATAGCAAAAACACCTATTCCAGTTAGTAATCCAGCGATTACTCCAGCTCCTACACCTAAAAGCATTGGTGCGTTTTTTACAGAATCGTTGGAGGCAATATGTAAATCGTTTGCAATAATAACTGCTTTACTTATTAATGAAATTTGATTGATTGGAAAACCCGATTTGTGCAATGCTTTTATTGCATTTATTGCCTTTTGTTGAGAGTCGTAAATTGCAACTTGAGAGTCCATTACTTTTTAATTTTTTGGCTAGTTAGAAAATAAAGTTCATGTTAAATTCTTTCTTTTATAGTTTGTATTATAATAGGCATAAAGTAAGCACATTTAGTAAAATATATCGATAACATAAATCATCGCGAATTAGTGATTTTAATTAATAAATAATATTTCTGAAATTTTTGAGAAAATTACTTTCTATTGTCTGAAGGGTAGCGTTATGTTAAATGTACTTCCTTTATCTTCTTCGCTTTCGAGCCAAATTTTACCATTGTGTTTTTCAATAAATTCTTTGCAGAGTATTAACCCTAAGCCAGAACTTGGTTCCTTTGCTGTACCTACTCTAGAATAGTTATCATCTAATCTAAACAATTTATTTTGATGTTGTTTTGGTATGCCA
This sequence comes from uncultured Vicingus sp., assembly GCA_964360245.1. Taxonomy (GTDB): domain Bacteria; phylum Bacteroidota; class Bacteroidia; order Flavobacteriales_E; family Vicingaceae. The sequence goes on along the minus strand of CAYHWX010000069.1, from coordinate 5,727 downwards.
ATGCCTGTATCGATAATTGTTATTTTAATATTATCAATACCTGGTTTTGCTAGTATGGTTATTGTTCCTCCGATATTAGAAAATTTTATTGCATTAGTTATTAAGTTTCGAAAAACAGTAGCTAATAAATTATCATCAGCTTCTAACATTATATCATCGTTAATTTCGTTTATTATGATAATATTTTTTTGATTGGCGTGATGTTCTAGTTCTTTAACATTTTCAGCTAACCTTATTTTTAAGTTCAAACCTTTAATATTTAATTTCAATATTCCTGTTTGTGATCTCGACCATAATAACAAATTTTCTAATATGTTATAGCTGTTTTTAACAGAGTTAGAAATCATTTTAGCTTTTTCAACACTTTTAGAAATATCGTTATTTTCTAAATATTTGGAGAGTAAATAAGAGCCACTTTTCAACACCGTAAATGGATTTTTTAAATCGTGGGCAATAATTGAAAAAAACTTGTCTTTGGTTGCATTTAATTCCTGAAGTCTTGTTTCTTGTTCTATTAGTTTCTGCTCATTTTCTTTATTTTTTGTAATGTCAGTTGCGGTTTCAAATCGCACCAATTTTCCATTTGTCCAGTATATTGCCTGATCGTGACATTGATACCATCTTTTGGTAATTAAATTTTGAAATTCCCAAATATAAGTAGGTGTTGGTTTTCCATTTTCATCAAGTAATAAATGATTGGTGCAAAAATCACAAGGTGTTTTTTTACCCTGTAAAGCATTGTAACATTTTTTACCAATTATATTGCCAAAAACATCTTCAACGTATTTATTCACAAACAAAATTTCGTGATTTTTCATGTCAGCAACATATACTACTGAATCAATAGCATTCATAGTAGTGGTAAATCTACTATTTTCCTCTTTTAATATAAACTCCGATTTTTTACGTGCTGTAATCTCAATTAATTGCAACAAAATGCCTGTTTTACTGATTTTATTTGATTTTAAAGTGGTGGCAAAACAGCTAAAAAAACTAAGCCCCGATTTTTTGGTTTTGTAAATATTTAAAGTTTTAACCAACTCAAAATCAAATCTTAATTCAAAACGAACATTTTTACCTGTTTTAATATTTTTCTTTTGTTGCTCTGTTAAATTGGGGTCTTTAAAAAGATTAAACCCCATTACTTCGCTTACATTTTCAAATCCAAACATAGATAAACAAGCAGGGTTACAATCCAATAAATTACCTTCGATATCGTAAATATTTAATCCAATCGGAGATTGATTAAAAATAGTTTTAAATTTTTCTTCACGATCTTTTATTTGTTCATTAGCAACCCTTAGTTCTTTAGTTTTTTCTTTTTTTAGTAATAAATTAGATTTCCCCATTTTAGCGAGTATCTGTGCAAATATTACATTAAATTTTTCTAAGAGATCAACCTCTTCTCTTGAAAGCAAAGGTACTTGCTTTACAGCATTGAGGTATTCGGTTTTATCAAAATTATATTGTTGTGCTTGTTGTTCAAAAAAAGGAAAATCTATTACTTCATCATCGTAAAAAAATTGTCCTATAAAAATATTTACAATGTGCTTATTTTCAATAAAAATTGGAAATGCGACATCCCATAATCCATTTTTACATTTGTAAGCAATAGGTTTATCAGTTTTTAGTTTTTCTCTTACAAAACAATCGCTCTCCCTACAGTATTTTTTGGTTTGAGGATGAACACGATGGAAACAGGTACATATTTTTTGCCAACCAGCAGCCACAATTACATTACCGTCAATATCAATAATTGCCATTGCACAGCCTACAATTTTTGAATAGTAACCAACCAGTTGCTGTAAATCTGCAATATCAACTAAATCAGAAAAAGAAAATTCTGGAGAAATTTTTGAATTAGGTTTTTTATTAGAACTATTCATGTTATGCAGCATAATTGAATTAGTTACTATACAAACGTAAGCTTAAGTTAGTACTCAAAGCATGATGTAAAACATAGAACCGCAATAATTTTACAATTATTGTAATTATATGTTAATTTAACCTTTTACAAGGTTAACAAATACTGTAATTTTTCGTCTTCAATTACGTGTTCTGTAATGGCAAAAATTTCTTTTTTAAGTACCTTGAAGTTTTTTACAAATTCTGTAAATTCATCTTCCAGTATTTCATGCTCATCTCTAAACATTTTTTCATCGTGAGAGAATGAATTTTCAATTAATTCTTCAAGGTGCAAAAGGTGTTTATTTATTGTATTAAAAAGTTCCTTTTTCTGATCGATTATTTTAGATAATTTATTTGATAAAGATTGAACTTTTGAAATGTTTCCTTCTTTAATCATCCAAATAAAATATTTATCTATAAGTGTGTGTAAAAAACGCAATTCGTCGCGATAAAAATCAATGTCAGATTTCCAATGCTCTGTTAGGATATACAAGTTTTCAAAACTAGCTTTGTGCAAGTAATCGCTTTTTGGTCTTATTCTTAGTTCCATAATACATTAATTTATTTTTTAATTTTTGATTTTACTTGTTTAATAAATTTGTCTAAATCAACAAAGACGCTATCCAATTCATTTCTCATTTTATTTAGAGATTCTTTAGAAGCTTTTTTAAATGCTTCAATCCTACTGTTTACACCTTTCTGCCTTTTGCTTAAGGAGGCTAAACTCTCCTTTGTTTCTTCGTTTATTTCGTTAACAAGTTCTTGTTCAATTTTTTTTATTTCTACCAACGTGTGGTCTCTTTTTGTTTCGAAATAGGTTATCCAATTCGCTTTTTTAATCGCAGAAGAATCTTGTTTTACATTTTCTTGTGTATTTTCTGATTCATTTTTGTTGGTGTTCCAAGGAATATCGATCTTCTTTTCCTCCTGATTCTGTTTGCATGCAGAAAAGAGAAGTAATAAAGTAATAAACCCAATTTTTCTCATTTCTAGTTAATTTAAAGGTTGCATTTTAAGGACAAGATGGAAATGAATTATAAGAATACTTTCCTTCATCGTCAAATTATTATGTAAAGCAACTGCTATTCATAATAAAAAACGATAACATTAGTCGGTAGGAACTAGATATCTATGTTAGTATCGCTTAAAAAAATAGTAAACAAAAATTTCTATTAATTTGCTCAGAGAGTTTGTTTTGAAGGTTTATATTTTCTCTTAAAATATTTCACAAGCTCATACCACATTACGGATATGAATCCTATCCCAATACAAGTAATTAATTGAAAAATATTTAATTGTTCCAACTCGAAGAAGATTGTAAAGGGTTTTACAAAAAGTAAAAGACTCAAAATAACAATGGTAATAGAAATAATAAGGAATACTACATTGTTCTTATTCCCTAATGTCTTTATTACTGAGTAGTAAAATGAACGATTGACCAACGTGAGGAATATGTTTGCTAATATTAAAACTGTAAAAACCATTGTTCTAGTTAAATCTTCATTGTAACCACTTTTTATTGAATATTGGTAAACAAATAAAGTTCCTGATGTAATTATTAAACCTTGAATAATACTAGTTGTTAATTCTTTTAATTTAAAAAATGATTTGGTAAATGGTCTAGGGTTTTGAAACATCGAATTTTTTTCGATAGGCTCATTCTCAAAAACAATAGAACAAGTTGGTCCCATAATAATTTCTAAAAATATGACATGTAGAGGGGAAAAAATATTTGGATAAATCCAACCTAAAGCTAAAGGAATAAAAATGGTAAGAATGATAGGTATGTGGATTGAAATAATATATTGAATCGCTTTTTTAAGATTTGAATAAATTCTTCTGCCCATGGCTACTGCGTCAACCATTTTTGATAAATCATCTTCTAATAAAATCAAAGAAGCTGCTTGTTTAGCTATTTCTGTTCCTTTTTTTCCCATTGCAATACCTATATGGGCAGCTTTTAAAGCAGGACCATCATTTACACCATCGCCAGTCATTGCAACAATTTGGTGTTGTATTTTTAAAGCATTAACGATCTTTAATTTGGCTTCCGGAAACATCCTTGTAAAAATATTTGTATTCATTACACATACTTCTAATTCTTCACTATTCAATTTCATCAATTCATTACCTGTAATACTTTTTTCACACCCTTTAAATCCAATTTGTTTGGCAATTGCAATAGTAGTTTCTGTATTATCACCCGTTATAATTTTTACTTTAATCCCAGCTTTATAAAAATCTTCCAAAACTTTATTAATGTTTTTCTTTGGCGGATCATTAAAAGCTACAATACCTATAAATTTAAAAGTTAATTCTTGCTGCTTCTTAGGAAAACTTTTGCTTTCATGGAAAGATTCAGCTACTCCCAAAATTCTATAACCATCTTTTGCCAGAGTTTTAATTGCAGTTTCTATCTGTTCTTTTTGAATAGAAGATATGTTTGACACACCCATTATAGCTTCTGGAGCACCCTTTGCAGCAATAATTTTTTCACCATTAGAACCTTCAAATATATGGGTCATCATTGGTGGCTTTCCATCTAATGGGTATTCGTGAGAAAGTTTGTAATTTAATCTTTCATCTTTTTCTGTAGTGATTTTATAGGCATTATGTAATGCCACCTCCATAGGGTCAAAAGGAAAAGGTTCACTTGCCCACATAGCTAGTTTTATTAGTTCTTTTTCTTCGAATGTTAATTCATCTGCTGGGTCGGTTATTTTTTGAGATGACAATAAAAATATTTTTGCCAAACTCATTTGATTTTCAGTAATTGTTCCAGTTTTATCTACACATATAACTGTTGAACTACCAAGTGTTTCTACAGTTTTCATTTGCTTAACAATAATCCCTATTTTCATTAGCCGCCATGCACCAAGTGCCATAAAGGAGGTAAAAGCAAATGGAATTTCTTCGGGGATAATACTCATTGCTAATGTGAGCGTTTTTAATAAACTATCCAATACATTATAAGAATTAAAATAATTGATTAACCAAACTAGTATAAAGATAATTGCACTTGCACTTGCAATCATTTTAACAAAGTTTTTTATTAGTAATTCTAATGGTGTTTTTTCCTCTTTTATACTTTCTAAACTTTTTCCAACTTTTCCAAATTTCGTATTGTTTCCAATGTTTGTAATATTTACAATTGCTAATCCACTGACTACGTTTGTTCCATAATAAACTTTGTTGTCTTCTTTGGTTTTATCTTTAAAAACCGTTAAAGATTCACCTGTAAGATTAGATTCATTTACTGAAAAATCGTTGGAATGAATAATTTCACCATCAGCAGCAATTAATACTCCCTCTTCAACCACTAAGCTATCTCCAACTACTATTTCTTCACTTTTTATTTCGTTCATTTTACCATTCCGAATTACTTTGCTAGAAGGCTGAGAATAAGTTGTTAATTTTTCTAACGCATTACGACTTCTGGAATTCTGATATAAAGAAATTAAAGACACCAACATAATTGCTGAAGAAAGGAAAATTCCATCTCCTGTTTTACCACTAATAAAATAAATAAGAGATGTGGCAAACAATAAAATAACCATGGGTTCTTTTGAAAGGCTTTTAATCGCATCTAAAAAAGCATTTTCTTTTTTATATTCTAATTTGTTTTTCCCATATTTTTTTCTTGATAGAACTACTTGTTCTTGAGTTAATCCTTTTACATTATAGTTAATTTCATGTGTTACCATAAATGCTCCTAGTAAAGTAATTTTTTCGCTTTTGTAAGCAGAAAAGATTATTATCTCAAATTAAAAATGATTAATAATATTCAATAAATATTGTGCAAAACCCTTAACAATAAAT
>CAYHWX010000068.1:0-21201 GCA_964360245.1 uncultured Vicingus sp. | reverse complement strand
AAGAAAAAAGAGGAAGTACATAATTTTCAACCACCACTAGATATAGTAGATGGAGCAGCAAGGGTCTTAGACCCATTGATTGATGGAATAAATACAGGAAAACACTGGAGTGGAAAATTTTTAAAAGATTATTTTCCTATTGATTGGTAATTTGAACGTGTTAAAAAAAAATTAAATCTTTTTTACACGAACAGCATTCATCCCTTTTAATCCTTTTTCTAACTCAAAAGTTACTTTATCCCCTTCTTTCACTTCATCTTTTAAACCACTTACGTGTACAAAATGTTTTTCTTGAGTTTTTGAATTGATGATGAAACCAAAACCTTTGGAGGAATCAAAATAATCTACTTTTCCAGTTAAAGGACCAGCATTTTCTTCTGCTTCTTTTTTAGGAATTCCTATTTCAATATCGCTTGCTTTTATTACTTTTTTCTTTATGGTTGGATCTGGAGGAGTAGCTGTAATGTTACCGTATTCATCAACATAAGCCATCATATTTTCTAAACCACCTCCAGCAGAGTTTGCTTTACGTTCGTCTTTTTTTATTAACTTATCTTGTCGTTTTTTTAATCGTTTTTTCTCTTTCTCTTTCTTATTAAAACTCTGTTGTGATTTTGCCATTTAATTAATATTTTATCAATAGATTTTCTGGACTTTCAGAAAATAAAGTGCAAAGATATATTTTAGAAATTGATATTAATAACTTTATCTCAGTTATTAGGGCTTCTTATTGAGAATTTTTATAATCAGAACTATTAAATTTAACAATCTTAACACCTTTACTATGCCTATAGCCGATTAATTACCTATCTTTGAATGATATATAAAACAAAAAAATTAATTCCTTATGGATACAAAATTAGCCGTGTTAATTGACGGTGACAACATCCCTTCCGCTTATGTAAAAGAGATGATGGAAGAAATTGCCAAGTATGGCAATCCTACAATTAAAAGAATTTATGGTGATTGGACAAACCCTCATTTAGTAAAATGGAAAACGGTTTTGTTAGAAAATGCCATTACTCCTATTCAACAATATGGATACACTACAGGAAAAAATGCAACTGATTCTGCCATGATTATTGATGCTATGGACATTCTCTATTCAGAAAAAGTGAATGGATTTTGTATTGTTTCAAGCGATAGTGATTTTACACGTTTAGCAACTCGTCTTCGTGAAGCTGGGATGCAAGTATTTGGCATTGGCGAGAAAAAAACTCCTAATCCGTTTATTGTTGCTTGCGATAAATTTATTTACATCGAAATTCTTAAAAATCAGGCAGAAACCAATGAAACAGAAACTTCAGCAACTGAGTCAACGAAAAAAAGTAATGTGGATAAAATAACACCTGCTGTAATTCAGTTGATTTCTTCTACCATTTCTGATTTAGCAGATGATGATGGTTGGGCTTTTTTGGGCGATGTTGGAAGTTTGCTACAAAAAAAACAACCTAATTTCGACGCCAGAAATTTTGGTTTCCAAAAACTAACTCCTTTAATTAAGTCCATCGATAAATTTGAAATTGAACAACGTGAAAACCAAAAAGGTCGATTCAGATTAATTTATGTGAAAATAAAATAACGTGGGTTTTAACATTGTTCTTTTTGAGCCTGAAATTCCTATGAATACAGGAAATATCGGACGACTTAGTTTAGCATCAGGTTCACAATTACATTTAGTAAAACCTTTTGGTTTTGAAATCAACGATACTCGGTTAAAACGTGCAGGATTGGATTATTGGAAACACATTTCGCTTTTTGTTTATGAAAGTGTCGAAGATTTTTACGCCAAAAACAAAGACAGAAAAATGGTGTATTTTTCAAGCCACGGAGAACAAGATTATTTAACTGTTAATTATGAAGAGGAGCTCTTTCTTATTTTTGGAAAAGAGTCTGTTGGTTTGTCTCAAAGCATCATTGATAAAAACAAGGATAAAGTTTATAAAATACCTATCTACAATACTCACGTTCGTAGTTTAAACTTGGCAAATGCAGTAAGTGTTGTGATTTACGAAGGGTTAAGAAATATTAAATAATTCTAAATTCATTTGTTCAATTATTTTTTTTTTCAAATACACAATAGGTTGGTTTTATTACTTTTTAGGCTTGGAATGTTTCTAAAAATTATGTAATATTGATTGGTAGAAATCGGAACATTAATTTATTATTTTATGGTCTGACTTTTGTAAACGAACAATAAATTAAAACAAAAAAATATGAAAAATCATTACTTCTCAATTGTGCTAAGTGCACTTTTATTAATGCTAACAACAACTTCATTTTCGCAAAATGCTCCTGTATGGGAATCAGAACTTCCAGGCAGCATTATGTGGCAAAAAGTAACTTCGTTGGGCAATGTTATAGCAAGTACAGGAACTTCTTTAATAGGAATTGATCCTGCTTCTGGAAAAATTATTTGGACTTTAGATAAAGTTCAATATACGGTTGAAGATCGTTTTGAAAATATTTCTGGAACTCCATTTTTCTCCGTAGCTGATAACAAAGGTGTTTTATTTATCATCGAACCATTTGAAGGAAAAATTCTTTTTTCTTCTGCTGATGCTGGATTAGAAAACATTTCAGATAAGTATTTCCTTTACAAAAGCAATGGTATTTTAATTTTAGGTAATGAAGTTGGGCAAAAAGAACCAGTGATGATTATGGTGGATATGACCACTGGTAAAAAAAGCTGGAAAAAAGATGGAGAATTTAGTCGAATTTCATCATGTTTCGATTTAGGAAACGATGAGTTTGTTGTTTCTACTTTATTTTATGTGTATAAAATAACCGTTAAAAGCGGGGAAGTAAAATGGAAAAAGTGTATTGATGAAAAGTTTGCAAAATTCGGAGCATTATTATCAATGATGGATAAAAACGCCGCCAATTCAGAACTTGGAAAAAAACAAGTAACAGCAGCATTAGCTATCACCGAATATGCCAACGAATTGGTATTTATGGCTGCACAAAAAGAAACCAAAAAAGAAGTGACAGGAAGTGATGGTAAAAAAACAACAACCATTGAATACTCCACCATTTACAATGCATTTAAAATAAGTAACGGTGATTATGCTTGGGCTTCAACCATTGAAGTGAATGGAAAATTAGGATTATTAATTCCTGTTAAAAATGGTTTAATTGTAACTCATGGAACCATGAACATGAATAATTCGGCTGTAAATTTAATTAATTACACTAGTGGACAAATGATGTGGGGCAAAAAAGGAAAAGGTATCGATGTAAAAGGAAGTCCTGAAGGAAATGCGGAAGTAAACGGTAAAATGATGATTTCTAGTGGAAATGACAGAGCTAGTTTTGTGTATCTATTAAACACAGCTTCTGGAACAATGGATTTTGAGAAACCTGCAAAAATCTCCGGAGCTATTCAATATATTGAGACTTCTGGAAATAATTTGTTGATAGCAACTGAAGAAGAAATTAATCTTTATAATACTTCAACAGGCGAATTTAGTTTTGATAAAAGTTTAAAAGGAAGTTCAAAAAACATTACTTCTAATGATGAAACAATTTATATAGTGAACAACAAAGACGAATTGTTATACCAACTAAAAAAAGGTGCTACAATAGCAAATCCATTAAGCAAACTTCCTTTAAAGTTTCAAGGAAAAGAAAATGTTACTCGTTTAGAAGTGAGAGAAAAAGGAATCTTAATTTCTTCGGAGCAAAATATTGCTTTGGTAGATTTTTCGGGAAGCACTGTATTTAATAAATATTATGCAGCACCAGACCAACCTGGATGGAAAAAAGCATTATTAATTGCCAATGCAGCTTATGGAGCTTATGCAACAGCAGCTTACAGTTATAGTTCTGCAGCGTTTGGAGCAGTTTCTAACTCTATTGAGGTAAAAGATCCTAATTCCAAAGCAGCAAAGGATGTTACAGGTGCAATTTCTAATGCTTATGGAGATGCTGCTAAATCTGGAATGTCGTTTACTAAAAATTGTATTGCTGCTGCATCCAAACGGTTTAAAGCAAGTAGCGAAAGTACCAACTCCTTATTTATGATGATTGAGATAGGCAAAAAACAATATGGTTTAGCCCAAATTAGTAAAGAGAATGGTGAGAAAGTAGCGATAATAGATATGGCTAAAGATAAAACCCCTTCTTACGATTTAGACATTGTAGAAAACACTGTTTATTACAAAAAAGGAGATACTAAATTACAAGCTTTTAAATTTCAATAACTACCAATCTGCGTAGTTGACAAAAAAAAACGAAGCGTCCGTCAATTGAACGGACGCTTTATATATTGGAACAGATTAAAAACTTCTACTTTATTAAGTGGGTAGGAAACTACTTTCTCTTTTCTATTTGAGTCTGAAAATAAAGGAATTTATCATTAAATGAAGCTACAGATTTCAAAAAATATGCTTCTAATGGATTATTACCTTCTTCCACAGTATCCTCAAATATATAATCCTCTATCCTGTTCAAAATTTGAGAATTATCCTCAATTACAGTATTACAAGAAAATAATAGGTAATAAGGAACAATCAATATAAGTATCTCTTTCATGAGTTTATGGTTTCCTTGATCTCAATTTAATTTTTAATTTCTTCAATTTTAAAGGATGAATATGTTTCTTAAAACCCTTTTGTTGTAATTTAAAGATTATTCCTCTCGCTCTGCCTGTGGGCGAAATGGGATTGATTGAGGTGGAATTGATTTTGTAGAATAAATTGTTTTGATTCGGTTTGTAGCTGCAAGCTTTTGATTCGGTTTGTAGCTGCAAGCTACAAACAGCAAATCAGAACTAACATGTTGATTTAGTATTGTTTTCGAATATTCGAATAAAAAAATTATAATATACTCGTTTAGGTTGCAATGGGATACCCAACATTGAGTTATTAAGTGATTTTACGATTTCTTGTAAAAAGAAAAATCCCTTAAAACTGTTAAGTAATAAGGGATTGAGGTTTTTTGCGTCTTTTTGCATTTCGACCTGGCGGAGAAAGAGGTTCTCGAACCTAGTCCTACATCCCTTATTTTCATTGAGCTACTAACATTTTTTTTCCCGCTAGGGTAACGAAAAGGGTAACTCTATTTTTAAACAATACTTACTAGCCTCAAAACTAACTATTTTTTGTTAGAAAATATAATAGAAACTCCCTTTATTAAAACCATCACAAGTCACTACAGTATAAAAAACCACCAATTATAATTATTATTGTTTTGTAGCATATAAAACAAGGTGTTGTAAGGTTATGGATTGAGATAACATTAGAAAGAAAATTTACTAAAATTATACCCAAATTCTAAAAGAAGTTAAACTTCCTCGAAGATTGCTTAGTTCTACAGCATTTTATTTAAAATTTCTGCTGTAATGGGTTCTTTCTTTTCTCATGTCATCAAGTTATGACTTATATACTTGTAATTTTTTGTCCACTAAAAAGTATTAACTCCATTAGTTGTTTTTTTACAAATGTACTATGAGTTTTAGTTAATAAATAGTATTATATTTGCAATAAAACAGACAAAATACAATACTATATTATCATGAAAAGAGATATTATCCAACTGTTATTAGGTTGGAAGCAAAGAAAAAATAGAAAGCCATTACTAATAAGAGGTGCCCGACAGGTGGGCAAAACATACGCTGTTGAAATGTTTGCAAAAGATAATTTCAAAAACTACTTAAAAATTAATTTTGAAGAACAACCTGAACTGAAGAGTCTTTTCAATGGAAAGAAACCAAAAGCAATAATTGATGAATTATCTGTATTGTTTAATACGGATATTGAGCCGGGTAAAACTCTTTTGTTTATTGATGAAATACAAAGTTGTGCTGAGGCAATTGTTTCATTAAGATATTTTCATGAACAAACACCCGAACTGCATGTAATTGCAGCCGGTTCTCTACTTGACCATACTCTTAATGAAATGAAACTTTCAATGCCTGTAGGTAGAATCGAATTCTGTTACATGCATCCAATGAGCTTCAGAGAATTTATATTAGCATTAGGTGAAAAAAAACTTTCAGATTATCTGGATAATTTCAACCTAAAGATTGAAATAAGTGAAGCTATTCATAAAAAACTCATAGATCATCTTCGGTATTACTTATTCATTGGAGGAATGCCAGAAGCTGTAAACAACTATATCGAATCGAAAAAACTTACTGATATTGAAAGAATTCATAATAGCTTACTTACATCGTTTCAATATGATTTTGCAAAATACGGAACCAGAATTCAGCAACAACATTTGATAACCACATTAAAATACATTGGTCAGCACCCTTGTAACAAAATAAAATATGTAAATATTGACAAAGAAGTTCGTTCAGGTTATATTAAAGAAGCAATATTAAAACTAGAAATGAGCAAGGTTATTCACCTTGTTAAGCATAGCAGTTCACCAGGAGTTCCTTTGAGTAAGTATGTAAATGACGATGTTTACAAAGCTTTGTTTCTTGATATCGGACTTTCAAACAACATGAATAAAATCCAACTAACCGACCCTTTACAAATTTGTACAATTAACGAAGGGACGATGGCAGAACAATTTGCCGGGCAGGAATTGCTTACACTTCATCCAGCACATATTGAACCTTCCTTATATTTCTGGTCAAGAGAAGAAAAAAACTCAAATTCAGAAGTAGATTTTTTATACCAGCATAAAAATCATATTTACCCTGTAGAGATTAAGGCAGGAAAAACTGGAACTCTAAAATCTATGCATGTTTTCCTTTTCGAGAAAAAACTAAAAACAGGAATTAGATTTAATACTGATCTGCCATCATTTGGAACATTCAATGCAAAAGTTCGTTCAGGTAAAACTAACGGAGAACTATCATACAGTTTATTATCGCTTCCACTATATATGATTAATCAATTGCCAAGGTTAATTGATGAAATGAAGCTATAACAATAACCAATAGTGCATTTGTAAAAAACACATAATTTGTAAATGTGCATAATTGAACATATATGTGCCATGCGTTCATTTTTAACCAAATAATGAACATATCAAATTTGATAGAAATATACCTATGAATAATTTTCCGAATTCCATCCCCCCCGAATCTAAAACATAAAACCTGCTCCACTCCTAATCTTTTAGCGAATGATTTTCACAAAAAAAATCATCAACTACCAACTCTTTATTTACAAGCTCTCCATGACAATGAATTACAAATAGAAAACAACTTTTTAAAAAATTATTAATTAATAACCCTACCTGTTTTAAATCATAAAATAGCACGATTAATAAATACATATTTGTTATTGTTTTATACAAATAATTTACATTTACTGAAAAACTATATTGTGGGCGACTATCCCTTTAGATACAGAAAATAGATTATTATAGTTACTTTTGTTAGAATCTAAAGGGTTAAAATGGATTCTGACAATGATGAAAATATAAAAATTGCTATTGAGGTTTCTGAAAAATTATTTTTAGATGAAGAAAAAAAAATATTTGATAAGTACCTCAAATTTTTTAAACTAACAGCCAAAGAATATTTTGCTATAGGAATGGGGTTAGTTTATGAAAAAAATAATCGTATTGAAATTGATACATTAAAATATTCAATCAGTCCTTTAACCAATTTTACAAACATAGATTCTACTGGAATTTCAGAAGAAGATTATAAAATTATACATGATTTATTCAAATTATCTCCAAAAATATATGCGATTTATGCAGAAATGATAAGACAAAAAGGAACTTTAAATGATGTATTGAATTTATATTATAATTATAAATCAAACAACAATAAAATTATTGAGAGATTTAGTGATTTTCAAGATTCTAATCTTTATGAAATTGAAGAAATAAATAATATTATTGATAAAAGAATACAAGAAACAAAGGAACAAATAGAATACGAAAAATCATTAATTCCAGATAAACCAAAAAGCACTTTATTATGGAGTGAACGAAGAAAAACTGACCTTTCAAAAATTTCTAAAAGATTACATAATTATCATCTAACTAATAAGTCAACTGATTTTGAAAAAGTATTTTTAGAAAACAAACCAACTGAATGGAAAGGTTCTTATCATATTTTAGCACACCTCTTATATTGTTTGGGTAATATTTCATTAGAAAATAAACTCATAAAGACTTCGGATAGGTCAGGATATATGCAAACTGCTTTATTATACTTTATGGACTGCAATTGTAATTCACTATTGCAGTTGGATATTCGATTAAATGATTTTTCCTCAAAAGTTCGTAGAGCAAACTCTGAACACGATGAAGTTAAAGAGATTGTAAGTAAAATTCTCAAAGACATCTCTATTAATTAATTTCAAAAACTGCAATTGTACTGCAACAGCGTTAAGCAATTGCAGTACAGAACATCTGTACAAATAATACCTATTGTAACTTAGCCTCATGTTTTTAAAGTCGGGACGTTAGCGTTGAGTGGCTTACGTACGTGACTCGACACCACGAGAGGCAGGTTCGATTCCTGTACGTTCCACCTTTAAAAAAAATAACCCCGAAAAATCGGGGTTAAAATGTGGCATTTATTAAATAATGCGACTCGACACCGATACAAATATACAAAATATAGTAATATGAACATACTAGAAATACAAAAAAGATATAATACACAAGCAAAATGTATTAAATTCTTGGAACTAAAGAAATGGGGTAATAAGCCTATTTCTCCATTCACAGGAAAAACAAATGTAACAAAGAGAGCTGGAACACTTTATTATCATTGTAACGACACTAATAAGGATTTTACAGTACTAAAGGACACCATTTTTGAAGCCTCAAAACTTCCTTTACCAAAATGGTTTGTTTTAATTGGATTAATGCTAAGTGCAAGAAAAGGTATTTCATCCTCACAAATTTCTGATACTTTGGGAATAACCTATAAAACAGCTTGGTATGCTTGTATGCGTGTTCGTTGCTCAATGGTAGATGATATGGAACTACTCAATGGTATTGTAGAAATGGACGAAACTTATATCGGCGGTAAACCTAAAAGAAAATACGTAACAGTTGACCCAAGTATCGCTAATTTATCGGTAGTAACAACAGAAAAAAATAAAGTTGGAAGAGGTGCTAAAAAAGTGGCTGTAGTTGGAATTGTGGAAAGGGGTGGAGAAAAAAGAGTAGTTACTAAAGTAATGAATAGTCTAACATCTAGGGATATGATTACAATGCTTAAAAAGTATGTAGCATTGGATAAATCAATAGTAATGACAGACGAATACAAGGCGTATATTCCATTTGATAATTATTTACAGCATCTAACAGTACAACACAAAAAAGAATACGTTAGAGAGGGTATTATCCACACAAACACTATTGAGGGTTTTTGGAGTATAATTAAAAATGGTATTCGTGGTCAGTACCATGCTTTAAGTAAAAAATACCTTCCTTTTTACTTGGTAGAGTTTGCTTATAAATACAACAATAGAAACAAAAAAAGTACTTTCAACCAGACAATAAAAAATGCTATAACCGAAGAAAAATGTGCAGTCAAATACAAGCCGAAAAAGAATGTTAAGCGAATTGTATATCGCCCAAAACGAAAAACTGCTAAAAAGAAAGTGGCTAGGAAATGAAACTATTTTAAAGAGTAAAGGGGATGGGTTTTAGTTGATAGAGACATAAACAGGATTAGAAGGAAAATATTTTATTTACAAATTTTTTCTAAAATAGGCTCTATAGCTCTCTTTATTTTCCTTTTCACATGGTCTCCAGTATAAATACAATAAAGTAAATCCTCATATTCTTGAGAATTTAATATATCTATTTTTTCAACTAAGCTTTTTTCTACATATTCAGAATTTAACCACGTAATTTCTTTTTCTTGAATATTTTTATTGACATAGATAAATGTGTCTTTTTTAAAAGAAAAATTATTTTCCGCTCCAATTATTTTTTTTTTAGGGAAATGATAACAATGAAAATTACTAATAACGTGCTTAATGCATCCAGCTTTTGTTTCAATATCTGATAAATGTTTAGTTTTTGTTGCGGCTGACATTACAACTAGATTATCACCATTATTGCACATAATAATGAAATATCTACCTTTTAAAGGTTGTTTATTTTTAAAATCAAATTGACTAATATGAATAATACTTTTTTCTGAAAACATTATTATAAATTATTCATAAAATCAACTTCATCGTATAGATTACTTTTTATTGGCTCGTTTATAATTAAATCCCTAAGATTAATAGTATAGTTAGTTGTTTTGTCCCCTCTTTCAAAAGATTCTTCTAAATTCTTCTCTACAACAATTTTGTGCCATAAACTATCCTTTTTATGAAGCAAACTAATTAATTGTTCAGAATTAAAATCACCAAAATCCTTTATTATTTTATCAATAAGATTTATTTCATAATCAGAAAACTCTGAATCATCAAATTTATTATTAGGTTCAATTCTATAACCATTTACTGATGTTTCTTTTATTCTGTTTACAAATGGTTTATAAATTTCAAAATCAGCAAAAGAAACATCATAATAAATTTTTGTGGCAACTGGTCCCTTTTCCCAAACATTATATGATAAATCAGTTACAGGAACACCTATATCATTAACACTTGTCTCGTCAATAATATAAATCAATTTTAGGAGTTTAGTAAGAAAAAGATTATCAATCCTTGAGGAAATGTAAATCATTAAATTACCTACTTTATCTGTATATTCGACACCTTTATTTTTGAATGATTGCATCTTCTTATGGCAAAGATATATTATTTATATTTAAAAATATATAATTATAATCATTTTTAAACAATTTCATTGTTAATAAAGTTAATAAATATTAGGATAAGTCATTTTATTTTATTAAAAAATTAATGAAATATATTTTAAAACCATACTAAAGTAAAGTTGAAAAACATTTATTTATATCACTAAAATAAATAGCTTTTGATTTATTAATAAAGTATTTTAGTGGTATAAATTAAACCTATTAAGAATTAATCAATGGCTAATGTCTAATCATAAAAAGCAACAAATTGATTCCTTATCAGAATATAGAATGAAACAAGGTGATTATCTTTTTCATTATAGAAACGAATTTACTGAAGCGTATAATCAAATAGATAGTATGATTTTAGTAATAATATCATACCTGCATAAATCTACAGACGATTCCAATTACATTACAGAGTATGCAATTAAGCATAGGTCAGAAGAAAGATTATCTAATCTAATAGAATATTTGAAAGATTTTGATACAGAATCTTATGAAATAATGTTAGGGATAAAAAAAAATTATAAAACTCTAATAAAGTATAGAACACATTTAACTCATAAATCAACAAGTTATAGATTTATTGATAAAAGAGTAAATCTAAATCAGATATTTTTGGTTAGTTTAGATACGATGAAAGAAGTTTGTATCCCATTAAGGAACTTAGATGTTTGTTTAGATGAATATGGTTATAACTTTTTTGATATACAAAAAGTCCAATCCTTAGTTTGCTCAAAAATTCTTACAAAAACATATACAGACGATGGTACTCACTAAAACCATTTATAGGTAGAAGTATTGCCATCGTTTATGAGTGTTCTAGGTTCGTACGCATTACCTGGCATTTGTCCTATAATGCTTTAATGTTATGTTAAATAACTTTGGTTAATAATTAATTTAGTTAAAACTTTTATCAAATTTACATTATAAAAAGTAGTTTTGTAAAAGCGGTTTATAATAAGTAAATTTGAGGAAAGTTTTAACGGTTCACGAATAAAAACTTGTGAGGTTCGAACTGAGTGTTTTTAGAAGTGAGAAATTAATTGTTACAATAGTCTTGTGCGGTTATTTAATATAATGACTAATTATAAGAAAAATAAATATCCTATTTATTTTAATGGAAATATATCAATCAATTTTAGAAT
The DNA here is from genome assembly GCA_964360245.1 of uncultured Vicingus sp. Taxonomy (GTDB): domain Bacteria; phylum Bacteroidota; class Bacteroidia; order Flavobacteriales_E; family Vicingaceae. Next base: position 9,360 of record CAYHWX010000068.1, on the reverse strand, counting down.
CAATACCAATAGGTAGTATTGGTATTGTAGTTGGATTTTTAGCAACAAAAGGCTATGATTTACTTTTTAAAAGATTTGAATATAAGTTAGAAGCTAAAAAAGAATTTTATATAAGAAAAATAGAGTGTGGGGCAAATGCCTGTCAGTTGTTGGAGCATCAAATCCTACACATAAATAAATCTATAGAGTTGCTTAAACAAATAATTGGTAATCCTAAAATTAATTACAGCACTTATTCTGATTCTTGGAATCAAAGCCAAGTAGAATTAGAAAAAATAAGAATGTTAGTTATGGAGATGTTTAATAAATCAACGTTTTATTACAACATAGATTTTGATGAAAAAGAAGGTGAAACATTGTTATCGACTAATATATCTGCTAATTCTGAAATGAGAAATATGCTGCAATCAAAAGACTATTCAAATGCTAAAGAAGTTTCACAAAATTATATTAATTCTTTAAGATTAATAGTTGAATATGATAAGAAGATAAAAAGTGAAATCAAGAGTCAATCAACTTTTTAATATCTAACATTTTTGCCGTAGCTAATAAATCACCATAAGCATCGTGTATTTCTAATATTTGATTTCGTTTTACAACACTTTCTTTTTTATCAATAAACCATAAGGTTCTTACCTTATGAAAGAACTCGTTTATTTGTCTTATAATTCGATTTATGTTTAATGGGTTTTAAAAAATATCATCTCCTTTATAAATTTCTCCATATCGTATTTCGTATAAAATACAATGAAAAGCCAAATCAATTTCATGGATTGTTAAGTTGAATTTGTTTCTATCCAGGTTCTTAAAATCTGAATAATTTTTTAAATCAATTAATACAGCAGCTATTTTGGAATTAAAAGTTTGATTTCGTTTTATTATATTTTTTGATTTAGGAAATGTAACTGGATAAATTATTCTAAACAATTCAATATCTTCAATTAAGTTGATGATACTCTCATAGCCAAAAGATGTTTTACACCATTCTTTTTTTAGTTTTTTTAGTTTTTTGTATTCTTTTAATGGGTAAGTAAATTCTTTCATATTTTAAACGATAAGTAATTAATAAAAAACGAGCTAATAATGGTGTCGGTTTTTATTGGGTATAAGTTATTACCATTGTAGGAAATAGTTACCACCGAGTTTTCTTTATTAATCCCTTTACAAAACGAAAAACACAATTTCTCAATTTTAAATTCATCTGTATTAATCCTGTATTTGTATGTTCCTATTTCTTTCTGACCAATTAAAATATACTTGTAATTTGCTCGATTAACTGTTTTAAAATCTACTTCTTTGGTTGAATACAAGTTGAATAGAGATTCTTTACCAAGTATTTGATTGGAAATAAATTTTGATACTATTTTAGTTCCATTTTTAATTTCAATCTTATTTCTATTATCAATAATAAAACCTACAATTTCTTCAATCGGAAAAATATTGTTCCAATGCCTATAACCCAAATTTTGTAATACTTCTAAATCAAAAATTATATTAAAAAAAGTGGTGTTGTGAAATGCAGCAACCTCTTTTAGTTGTTTGTATCGGTGTATTGGTATTTCGCAAATCCAACACCTTATACCTGTCCCAAATAGGTTGATAATGGTTGACATTAAATAAATTATTAATCCTTAATAATACGTTTGTTAAGCCGAGAAATTAATGGTTTTATTTCGTCATCTATTAAATTAAGACAATCGTGTATTCGTTCAATGCTCTTACCTTCATGTTCTATACTAATAATCACTTGATAAAACATATCCATATCTTTATCTAAAACAATTAATTCGGCTAATAGTTCTTGTACATCTTTTTGAGCCATAGTTTTAGCTTTTAAACGTAGCTCATTACATTGCTCGTACAGTTCATACAAATTATTAGCTACATCCAATAAATAGTTGTCTAAAACTCTACTTTGAGTTACATTAAAACTTTTTAGATTCTCTGTGATAGATGGTAAGTTGTTTTTTATGTTATCAGACATTTTTATAATGCTTAAAGAAAATCAATTTTAACCCCTTTATTCTCAACTTCTTTTAGGTATAAATCCAAACCATCTTTTGTAGAAAAACTAATTGTTAAAAAAACTCCGTCCTCAATTTCAGTCTTTTTAATTTCACAGTCCTTATCAATCGCATAAGCCGAATTAATAGAAAAGTTTAATATTCTAATGCTGTCAATTTTAGCTGATATTGTACACATATTGTAAGATTTAATTTTATTTCTAAATTAACTATTTTTTACTATTTCAATTTCTTCAGGTGTTAAATCGTATAATTTATATGCCAAGTTTATCTATATCTTGCATTAGTTTTGAAACAGTTAAAGTGTTTAATGAAATGGTTATTACTTTTTGAATCAACACTATTATTTCTTCTTTATGTTTTTTATAATTGTAATCATTAAACATGGTTGTTATTGTTTCATCTTTAATGGCTTTAACTTTATATTGGTCTAATATCCATTCTACTGCTGACCTAATACCTAACTGAAAATTAAATATTTCAATTGGTATTTCTTTTAAAGTTGTTTTTTCATCGAGTTTAATCTCTCCTTTAATTCTATCTACCTTAAATATGGTTTTTAAATTTCCTTTGTATTCAGATTCTTCTCTAACTATTGGATAGAGTTCTGCCTCATTAAAATTTATTTGAATTTCAGCAATGTTTTTTCCAAATTCTACCCATTTCCAAAAATCTTTATAGAACGGTATTTTAGGTAGTTCTAATTTTAAATTATCCTTGTATTTATCTCTATAGTTAGGATTATTTAAAACAGCAAACACATAATAAAAAATAGATTCTTTAGTAATGGTTTTATCAGTATAATGGTCTTTAAATAGTTTCAAACCCCAATCAGTAACAGAATCAATTTCTACCCCATCATCATAATATAATTTTAATGGAATACTTTGACCTTTTTCAACTGAATCTAATGAAAATAAAGATTTATAAGCAATAGATGTAAAAGTTTTACTATGTCCTATTCCTGAAAAATGAAATACTACATTTTCCTTATCTAAATTTTTACCAAACATCTTGTAATGATTATCAGTTAATCTATCGCTTAGTTTTAAATCTTTATAATATTTTTTCTTTATAAATGGTCTATAAATACATTCTATGATGTAATTTTCTTTATATAAAATTTTTAATTTTTTAACATAAAGTTTAGATACATTTTCAGACCACTTAATTTTTTTAGATTGGCTATGTGAATCAATACTTTTGTTGTACCATTCTGTAAAATATTCCATTTTACGTTCTAAGATGTCTTTATCAAAATCATAAACCCAATCATCTCTATTTGTAGAAACTCCTAATGAATAGAAGTTAAAAATTGTTTTCTCTTTTTTATTTTTACTTACAATAGGTATTAAATCATCATAATCTGATTCACCTGTATTTATCCAGTTATTATTTTTATCAGGGAATATTTGCTGCCAAACAATATTGTTTAATTTGTTGGTTTTAAAGAAAAGTAGTTTTTCTTCTTTTACATCATCATCCACTAATGAATGATATTTAATAATAGCTTTTTCTTGTTTTTGTTTTGGTTGTTTAACTAAAAACATTACTGCTACTCCTGTTTGTATTCCAAAAACATTGTGTTTATTTCCTGATAGTTTATTATTATCTCTAACATCACTTTTAGTGTCAATAATGTATATATAATCAAATTCATCACTAACTATTTTCCTAAAACCATCATATCCTGTTTTATCAATAAAACTTCTATTAGTAATAAAAGCGATTATTCCACCGTCTTTATCATCAATCCTATCCATAGCCCACCTATAAAATCGAGCATACATATCCTCTAACTTTAATTTAGTGGCTTTGCTGTGCAGTTTAAATGTTTCTTTTATTCGTTCATCAATTTTTGGATAACTCCTATTGGCGTTTTGGTCGTTAAAATTTTTTTGATTTGCATTGTATGGTGGGTTTCCAATTACAACTGATATTTTATTATTATTTTGATATGACATTCTTTGAGAATTTTCATCACTTAAACTCGAAAGCATATTTAATTGACCTTTTCTCACACCTTTTGTACCTACATTAGAAACATACCAAGCATTATCAAGAGTGTCCATAAAACAAATATTTGGAAACTCTAAATATTTTTTCATTTTTTGATGATATGTAAATTCAATATTTAGAGTTGCAACATAATATGGTAATATGCTTATTTCATTAGCAAATAATTCGTGGCGATACTTATACTCCAGTTTGTCTAACGGAATATAATCTATAATATCAGTTATAAATGTACCTGTACCCGTTGCTGGGTCTAAAATCCTAACATTTCTTTCTGACAATCCTGTATTAAAATACTGATACAATAAGTGGTCAGTAGATTTTATCATAAAATTTACAATTTCATTTGGAGTATAAACAACCCCTAGTTTATCAGCTTCTTTAGGGTTATATGATTTATAAAATTCCTCATATAATGTTTTTAAAAAACCTTGTTTTTCATGGTGGTCACTTATTGATTTAGCTGTTCTTTCTAACGTGCTATAAATATGTTTGTTTTTATCATCAAACTCTTTCTTTTTTTCTCTATTAAAAAATGTTTTTACGACATCTTCGATTTGACTTGCGATGTTGTTATCAGAATGAAACCCCTCATCATCAAATATTGCTTTAAAAAGTTGATTAGTTAAGATGTGTTGCACAATAACCTCGTGAATATCCTCTACTAAAAAATCAGGATTAACTTCTGTTCTTAATTGACTCTTTAGCTTGAAAACTCCTTTATTAAAAGCTTCGTTTGTATGACGAGCCTCTTCTATTTCATCTTTACACCATTGGGTTAATTTTGGTATTTCAAACTTAAATTCACTGATAGCTTGATGAAATTCCTTTATTTCACTTCTCTCAAAATTGATGAATGAATTGAGCATTTTTAATAACTCATTATCATTCTTCATATTAATAGACATTACTCGTCTATTATTTTGAAACAATACTGCTCTTTCGGAGTTTTCAAAAAGAGTATTAGTTAAAGGATAGTTCTTCTTTCTTTTATCCTCAATTTCTTCTTCTAAATCATCTTTTGGGTCTTTCGCTTCATAATAACCTATTGGTAATCTAAATCTGTCTTTTAATGTGCCGTCTGGATTAACAGTATTTCCTTGATGAGTTTTAAAAGATAACTCCTCAACCAACCTTAGATTTTTATCTTTAGCAAAATCATTCACTAAACCTATAAAACTTCCTCGTATGCTTGTTTCGTTGATACTACCTCCAAATTCAATAATTTCTTTTAGCTTATTACGGTATTTATCTATGTACACATTCATATAAAACAGTTTTTTGAAATAGACGTATATTTTATTTTTAGAAGAATACGCAATTTAGCAAATAATTTGAAATGATTTTCAGGTTTGTAAATTAAAGTTTAAAATTGTAAATCTAAAAACTAAAAAAATGGTTAAGGATAATTACGAAAACAATTTAAGGAGAAAACACTCTAATTATAAAAGAAAAAAGCATCAAGTTTGCCGTAAGTGATAAACCTTCAAATCGTGCAGAACTCAATGCTTTTGATTCTAAAAAATCCGATTTGTTAAAAGGAGTTGGGCTTTCAAAGCACCAAACCAACAAATCGGACATTCTATATGGTAAAGATACTAAATTATTTGGTGACTATCCATTTAGATTCATAAAATTAATAAATAATTCTATTTTTATCAAATGAAATATGATTATGAAAATAATCTAAGGAGAAAACACTCAAATTATCTTAAACTAGCATTGATAATTATAGCGATTACAATAGCTTATTTATTCATTAAAGAATACATTTAAAATATTTTCTTAATTTAGCATTGTTATAAATCAGTAGTGGCTGTAAATCAGGAGTACCCATCGGGATAATACTATTGATAGTTTATAGAGTGTTCTTTCATGTAAAGGTTATTTACTAATCTATAAAAATCATTCTTTTGATAGTTTATTCTATCCCTCTGAAGGGTTAAAACTTTGTGCGGTTTTATAAGTATGATTTTGAAAATTGCCAGCAATTGCTTTTATTTTTTTAATCAAAAATTCAGCTTTTTAAGATTTAATATCATAGTTTCTGTATCTAAAGGGATAGTCGCCATATTGTGCACTTTATTCGCATTTGTAGTCATTTGTAAGCGTATAATTATACGTTTAATAACTGTAACTTATGCTATTAAACTGGTTTACAAAAACTTAAAAACAATAACAAAATAGAGCGGATAAGTAATGTATGTTGTTTAGCCGCTTGTTAGCAAACATAGATTATATGAAAAAAGCAGAAATATTATTAGGTCTATTAGTTTTAATCTCATTAATTCTAAACATAACCTTAACATTAAAAAGTACTGCCTTGACGGTTTTATCATTAGGCATTTTATCTTCATTTTATGCTTATCTAAGTTTCGCGCTGTTTAATGAAATAGAATTGAGAAAAATCTTCAAAAAAGAATCCTATGTAAAAATTAATACATTAAGAATAATTGGTGCTATTCTTACTGGACTTGCTCTTTCAACTACTATAGTTGGCCTTCTATTTATAGTACAATCATGGCCAGGGTCATCAGTAAATTTAGGTTTAGGCCTTTTTGGACTATCAATATCTTTAATAATCAGCATTCTAAAATATAAAAAAACCAAATCATCCTATTATTTAAATATATTAAAAAGGATTGCAATTTATGGCGGACTTGGTCTTATACTTTTTATACTTCCAGAAGGTAGTTGGTTAGATTTTAAATACCAGAATTATCCAGATTATATTGAAGCAATAAATAGGACAAAATCTGACCCAAACAATCAAGAGTTATGGGATAAAGTAGATAAAGAACGAGAAAAAATAAAATAACGATTTGCTAACATGGTGTATTAAACATGCGGTTGCTAGCTGTTGTGTTTACTTGAAACCTTAGCAGTTTTCGCCATAATTTTTGCTTGTGCTACAAGCAAATAAGTTGCAAGTTGCATCCTTGCATTTGGTTGGTCTGCTTCGGTTCTGTTTATTTGTTTAATACTAAACTGAATCTTAGGCAAAAATTATTACTTTTATCAATACTTGAAACAGCAAAGCACGTTTCATACACATATCGTTGTGCACCATAATGAGAAGATCCACTACAAATACAATTATTAACAATAAATAAATTTCTATGATTATACCAGTTGATAAAGAGGAGACCTTACTAGAAAAAGATGCTATAAAGAGATTTCCTGACAAACCTATAGAAGAGACTAAACAACAATCCATTAATCAGTCTGTGATAAGCATTGTACTATTTATTGGAGCGTTCTATCTCATATTCAAATGGGATTTTACTTATATTTTGGTTCTTGCTGGAGTATTACTTTTGCATGAGATTGGTCATTACCTTGCTATGAGGATTTTTAAATATAAGGACTTAGGTATTTTCTTTATCCCACTTTTGGGTGCATTTACGTCTGGTTCAAAAGACAATATTTCACAGAAGCAAAGCGTAGTTATTTTACTTTCTGGGCCATTGCCAGGTGTAATAATTGGTTTGATACTTTATTATTATGGATTGAGAGATGAAAATGAATTCCTTATAAGAACATCCAATATTTTCATATTTCTTAATCTTTTTAATCTCTTGCCTATAATGCCATTGGATGGTGGACGAATAATAAAAAGCCTATTTTTTGAGAACAACGAGATTATTAACAAAATATTTATATTTATATCTATTGCTGTTTTAACCTATTATTCGCTTACCTCGCAATCCTATTTCTTATTGATTATTCCATTCTTTTTAATATTTCAATTGGGTGCTCAATTGCAAATTAAAAATGTTAAAAATGGGATTATTAAGAAAGGCATTAACCTTGATAAATCTTTTAAAGAGCTTACTAATGAAGAATATTGGCTTATTCGTGATGAAATTGGAACTCATATGAAATCCTTCAATCGATTCATTACACCAAAGAGTTACATTGATTCTGATAATGAGCAAAGAATTATAAAACAAGTTAAATCGATTGTTCAAAAGAAACCGACTAAGGATTTAGGAATTGGTGGCAAAATTCTCATAACAACGATTTGGATTTTAACATTTATATTGCCATTGATCGCGATAGCAATATATTATATCAAATTAGGAATTAAGTTACAATAATTACGGTGCACAACAGCGTGTATAACATTTAAAATGAAACCTGATATCGATATATTAACAGAAATTGGAGGAGCGAAGATTCTCGAATTCGTGACATTGACTTCAGCAAATAAAAGTACTGGTGCTACAAGGCACATTATCGGTGAACAAGAACAAAAAGAATTTTATGGACTTGCAATTTGCCAATATGAAGAAGAAGATGGTTTTTATCTGTTTTATTGTGATTCGGACTGGAAAGAACTGAATGACACATGGCACGAAGACCTCGAATCTGCAAAAGATCAGGCTTCATTTGAATTCACCGGTCTTGAAGTCAAATGGAAAAAGAAATAAAAAACGTTGTACAACAAAACCTATACGCAATAGTGCCATGCGGGAAACTATTGCTTATAGCCAAACCGTTGGCAATAATTAAAATGAAATATCTAATAATTATTTTTAGTACATTATTAATTGGTTGTAAGTCCTATGATAATCCTTATATATTTACTGGGCACACTTTTCCCAATATATTACCTACATTCCTTTTATTGAAAGCCTCTACAGAGCATCAAAACACAAATAAGGTACAGTAAAATGCCCATTTCACAAATATTGGACAATATGTTTTTCAAGTTTTTTCCAGAATATAAGAACCTTTATAAATCGAGGCTTACAACCAATTCATAACTTAAAAAAAAAAATTTATTATAAATATGTCTATTCTTTAATAAAACAAAGAGGCTAAGAAAAGTAAGTAATAGCTGCATACTCTAATTGGTCTATAAAAATTCTTTTGAAAGCACTAATATTATTTTGCTCGTAAAAAAATAACATTGCTTTTTTATACTCCACAGAGTCAATAGTAAGAAATGAAATTGGACAAAAATTGTTTTGAATCAGTATTCCGTTACTTATAATTCTAGCTGTCCTTTTGTTGCCATCCCCAAATGCCTGAATATATGATATTAACACCAATGCTAATAAAGCTTTTTCGAAAATGTTTTTCCGATTATTAATAAGGTCGCACATGTCTTGTAAAGCCTCTCTAATCTGATGCTCATTATCCAATGGTTTATAAATTGTTCCTATAACTGTTACAATACCTTTTCTTATATTTCTATCAACCTTTAAATTTTGAACAAGTAAGCTGTGTATATTTTCAATCTTTGCAACACTAAGAGGTTCCAAGTAGGTGTTTTCTTGAATTAAAAAGTCAATTGCTTCTTTATGATTAAGTA
>CAYHWX010000067.1:0-21941 GCA_964360245.1 uncultured Vicingus sp. | reverse complement strand
ATATTGATTTTATTTTAAACTCATCTATGAATAAAGTGATTTATGACAACATGGACATCAACAACTTGAATGGTGAATTGGCTGTGAAAGACCAAAAAGTAAGCATGAACAATGTCAACATGAAATTATTAGGTGGTGGCATGGTAATGAATGGTTATTATGAAACTACTAACCCTAAAATACCTGGTTTTAGCTACGATATGGCAATTAATGATTTTGACATACAAACGGTAGCAACCACTTTTAATACGGTTGTTGAAATGGCTCCTTACATTAAAAATATGAAAGGTAGATTTAATACTTCATTAAAAGTAAAAGGTGTTTTAGACCAAGAAATGATGCCAGATTTAAAAACAATTACTGGAAATGGCGACATGCAAACTAAAAGTATTAAAGTGGAAGATTTTAAAGCATTAAATAAGTTGAGCGAAGTACTTAAAAATGATAAATTCAAATCTCTTGCAATCAACGATGCACATGTCTCGTACGAATTTAAAGATGGTAGAGTTTACACCCAACCTTTTGATGTTAAAATGGGGCCAGTAACAGGAACAATGTCTGGTTCTAATGGTTTTGACCAAACCTTAGACAACAAAATGACATTAAAAGTTCCTAGTTCTGAATTAGGTGCTGGAGAAGTTTTTAACAAACTTAATTCACAAGCATCAACTTTAGGACTAAATTTAAAAGCTGCCGAATTTGTGAATGTAGATGTATTGATTAAAGGAACGGTGGACGACCCTAAAGTTAGTGTTAATTTAAAAGATGCTGCTGGAAGTATTGTTAATGATGTGAAAGAACAAGTGATAGAACAAGTAAAAGTAAAGATTGAAGAAGTGAAGGATGATGTTAAAAAGAAAGCCAGAGAACAAGCCGACAAATTAATTGCTGAAGCAAAAGTACAAGCAGATAAAATAAGAGCCGAAGCTAAAAAAGCTGGTGATGCGATTAGAGCCGAAGGAGATAAACAAGCTCAAAAATTGTTAGACGAAGCTGGCGGTAATTTTTTAAAGAAAAAAGGAGCTGAAATGGCTGGGAAAAAATTAAAAGAAGAAGCCGATAAAAATGCTAAAAAAGTAGAAGCTGAAGGTGAAAAAAGAGCTGTTGATTTAGAATCAAAAGCTCAAAAAGAGGCTGATGCAATAATGGTAAAAGTTGATAGTAAATAATTCGTCATTTAAAGTTTTTATATCATTCTTAATATCTCACTGAGAAATGTCATCCTAGCCCAGTCTAAGGGTTATCGAAGTGTTGAAGAATAGGCATAATTATTGGAATTGCAATGGCGTTTAAAAAGAAAAAGATAACTTGAAAAAAATCATATTAATTATAATAACCAGTATGTTTTGTTGTAGCATTTTTGCCCAAGAAGACATTTGTCCTGAGCCAAAAAATAAGGCAGTAAAGATTTTGGAATTAGCAAAAACTGCTACAACTGACGAAAAAAAAGCATTGCTGTACGAAGCCATAAAAATTGACCCAAATTATTTGGAAGCTTATGATGAATTAGCATTAATCTGCGAAAAAAAATCAGAAAATGCTTTTAATTCGGGCAATATCACAGAATTTCAGCAACAAGAAAAAATTAAAATTAATTACTGGGGAAAGATGGTTGAAATATGCCCAAACTACCGCAATTTCTTCTATTCTATGCAATTGGGCGATTATTACTTCGGGAAAAGAGATTTTATTGCCGCTAAACCTTTTTATCAAACTATTTTAGCTTCTCCAAATGCTTATAAAAAGGATGAACGTTATGCTTATGATAGAATTCAAGACATCGATACATACATTCAACTATTAAAAGACACCGTTCCTTTTGTTCCAAAAAAAGTGGAAGGTCCTTCAACTGATGATGACGAATATTTACCTATGCTTTCACCAGATAACAGGTATTTGTTTTTTACCAGAAAAATGTCGAATGAAAAAAAAATAGCTTTTGAAGGCGGTTATCAAGAATTGTTTGTGAAAAGTACTAAAACTACTGGTAATGATTTTAGTGGAGGAGTTCCTATGCCAAGTCCTTTTAATCTTGGTCAATATCAAGGTGGAGTATCTATTTCGGTGAACAATAAATTAATTTTTATTACGCTCGTTGAAGTTATTCCTTACCATGGTAAAAATCGTGCTGGATTCGGTCAGCTATTTGATAATGCAGATATTTATTATTCAGAATTTATTAATGACGAATGGAGTAAATTGCAATCTATTGGTAGCAATATCAATACTGCTAACACATGGGAAGCACAACCATCCATCACTTCCGACAATAAAACACTTTATTTTACAAGAGTTGTTGACCCTTTTGGGGGAGATATGGATATTTATAAAAGTGAAAGACAACCAGATGGTAGTTGGGGAGACCCTATTAATTTAGGTGCTCCAGTAAATACGCCAGGAGATGAAAAATCGCCATTTATGCACTCCGATAGTTATACCCTTTATTTTTCCTCTAACTACCATATTGGCTTAGGTGGTTACGATATTTTTTACTCCAAAATGGACGAGAAATCGGGACAATTTAAAAAACCAATCAACATTGGTAATCCTATCAACACACCAAAAGATGAACATGGATTTATTGTTAGTAAAGATGGAGACAGGGCTTATTACGGCTCGTCACAGGAAAATAAAGATTTGAATATTTTTTCTTTCGAATTGTACGAAGAAGCCAGACCAAAAACAGTTGCATTTGTGAATGGAGAAATTCTCAATAATTTAGGAGAAGTGCCAGAAGGAGCTCAAGTAATACTAAAAAACACCAAAACAGAAAAAGAAGTGGAGGCTGTAGTTGATAAAGAAACGGGTCAATATGTTGGTGTAATTACAGTTGAAAAAGATCAGGATGTATTACTAACTGCCAAAAAAAAAGGATTTGCTTTTAGTTCTCAATTAATTTCATCGAACGAAATAGTGATAGGAAAAGCTGTGAAAACTGAAAAAGTAGAAATTAAACCCATTGAAGTTGGTCAATCTTATACCATTAACGACATCAATTTTGCAACAAATTCTTACGAAATTACTTCAAGAATTATGTTGGTGCTTAATGAGTTTATTGACTTCTTAAAATTAAACAATAACCTGAAAATTGCCATCAATGGATACACAGACAATGTAGGTAATGCCGAAGAAAATATGACACTATCAGAAAATCGTGCTAAAGCAGTTTATGATTATTTAATTTTAGAAGACGTTGACCCTACCCGATTATCATCGAAAGGATTTGGACAAAATAATCCTGTTGCTAACAATGAAACCGAAGAAGGGCGTGCAAAAAACAGACGTACCGAGTTTGTAATTTTAAGTAAGTAAACACTCTTGACAATTGAAAACAACAACCATCAATCTTGACCAAAAGACATCAAAAATACAGAAATAAAAAAAAGGTTGTCCAAAATTGAACAACCTCTCTTTGTAAGTTATCTGTTTTATTTATTCATTTTTATAATCAGCTTCATCTGTTTCCAAAACCTCTATTTCGGTCATGTCTTTGTTAGAAATACCTTCATCTTTATAAGAAACATTTGGCTCACTATCTTTTAATTCTTTTTCCAACTCAGCATCAGCAACGTTTTCTCCCATTGTTTTGTTTTCTTCATCAGTAAAAACGAGTTCTTTATCCACAACTCCTTTATTACTTCGTATTGCCCTAAAGGCATAATTTCTGGCAACTCGGCTGTGTTGCATGGCTCGGTGTGCTTTGTGCATTTTTAATAATTTTTTTGCGTATCGCTGGTGATGAACAGCTTTTGCTAAATCGCCCGTGTAAACTTTGTTTTCTTTTACCTTGTTGTTGGCAATAAGAATTACCTTGTTGGTTCTTTTAAAAACATTAATAGCATGAACCATCTCTCCCTTAGGGTGAGCTGCTGCATTTTGGTGTTGAATCGCTTTTTTCTTAGCGATAGGATGCTTAACCGGATGTTGAGCCTGAACGTTTAAATTTGCGAAAACCACAGTTAAAGCAAATAACGTGTTGATGAATATTTTACATTTTAATTTCATAATATTGAGTTTTAAATTTTTTGAGGTAATTCAATAATTAGACCAAAAATAAGTACAAGGGTTTAATTACTAAAATTAATATTTTCACCATAAAAGCTATCAAGTGATTCGTGATTTAAAAAATAGTTGTTGGAAATGTATAACCAGTATTGATGCAAAACTCAAATTTCCGAATTTAAAAAAAGGAGAGATAGGCATTCAATTGGGTTTTGATATGGCTTATCCGTTAACTTCCGATTTGTTTAGCATGTATAAAAAAGTTAAACCAAATGGGTTAGTTATCGGAATTGACCCCGACCCTTTTAATCACCATATTGCTCAACAAATTATCGATAAAAATAATTTCAACATTCAATTAATCCAAAAAGGAACTTATTCTAAAAAAGATGTTGTCCGACTTTTGATTGGAGAAAAAAGTAGTTGGAATCAATTAAAAAATATTGCAAAAGATAGCACCGTGGCTTTTACCGAAAAAGAAATTGACGTTAATATTGACCAACTAGATACTATCATTGATGATTTGAAAATTGATTTTCAGAAAATCTCACATATCAATTTAACTATTAATGGAGCTGAGTATGAAACATTGCTCGGTATGAACAAAATTCTTAGTGAAATTAAAAACTTATCATTAACTATTATTGCTGGACGTTACGACGAAAGTGGAACAATTAACGGAAAACAAGATTTCGAAATGATTCTCCCACTACTCCACTCCTACGGATTTACCACGAAGTTTAAAAGAATTCATCAGTTGTTTTGGTGGGGATTTGTTGTTAAGCTCTTTTTAAACCGAAAATGGATTTACAATCAGCCAAATTTTGGAGTTATCATGGCTTGTAAAGGCAATCATCAACTAAAATGGGTTCAATCCTTTTCTTGAGCAGTTGAAAGAAAAATTAAAACCTAAGTTTTTTTAAGATTCAATACTATTGAGACTTTTTTTATTTCGTTGAATTTTTCTTAAATAATTGCTACTTTCGTTTGGTAGTTTGTATGGGAATCAAAAACTAATTATCCCGAATTCGGTGTAATTAAAAAAAATAAAATGGCAAAGAAAAAAAATACAATCCCCAAAGAAGGTTTCAACGAAATACTGCTTTACAATACACCTAATGGCAAAGTTAAAGTGGAGATTTATTTGCAAAATGAAACCGTATGGCTAACCCAGCAAAAAATTGCAGATTTATTTGGAGTGCAGCGACCAGCAGTTACCAAACATTTGAAAAATATTTTTGAAACAGGAGAATTGAAGGAGGAAGTGGTTAGTTCCATTTTAGAACATACCACTCAACACGGTGCAATAAAAGGAAAAACACAAGAAACAAAAGTCAAATTCTACAACCTTGATGCCATCATTTCAGTTGGCTATCGTGTAAATAGCACACAGGCAACGGCATTTCGTATTTGGGCTACCGAACGATTGAAAGAATACATCATCAAAGGTTTTACGATGGATGATGAACGGCTTAAAAACCCTAACCAAATTTTCGGGAAAGATTATTTTGAAGAACAACTTGCCCGAATCCGTGATATACGTAGTAGTGAACGCAGATTTTATCAAAAAATTACCGATATCTACTCTCAATGTAGTGCCGACTACAACGTGGAAAACCAAACTACCAACGATTTTTTTGCTACTGTTCAAAACAAATTGCATTGGGCAATTACTGGGCAAACAGCAGCCGAATTAATTGCATCAAGAGCTGACAGTAGTAAAACAAACATGGGTTTAACCACATGGAAAAATGGACCTAAAGGAAGCGTTAGAAAAACAGACGTTGGTATTGCTAAAAACTATTTGAACGAAAAAGAACTTGACGGCTTAAATCGTATCGTTACCATGTATTTAGATTATGCCGAAATTCAGGCGATGAAAGGTGTAGTAATGTATATGAAGGATTGGATACAGAAACTAGATGCTTTTTTGCAATTCAATGAAAATGCCGTATTAAAACATCTAGGGAAAGTATCTCATGAAGTGGCAATGGCTCTTGCAGAAAGTGAATATGAAAAATTTCGCATTGCACAGGATCAGCTTTTAGAAAGTGATTTTGATAAAATCATTAAAAAAAATTGGAAAGAGGATTGAAAGAAAAATTAGAACCTGAGTTTTTTTAAGCTTCAAGAAATTGAGGCTTTTTTATTTAGTTGAATTTATATTAAACAATTTCTATTTTCGTTTATCGTTATGTTAAGAATAAGTTATTTAAATCTTCTACAAATGAAACTAACACATCATTTTAATACAGCTATTTTACTTTTAACGTTAACCATTTTTTTCTTAAGTTGTAAGAATAAATTGGTGCATTATTATCTCTCACAATCATCCGAAGAAAATAATATTGGCGAAGAAAATAACATTAGAGACTATGAAATACATGATAGTATTATGAATATACATTGTTATGATGCATTCCCTATGGAAAGAAATAACCGTATTAATGTTTCATTTAACTTTCAAACAAATGAAATCTATACTATTGACAGTTTAGAGGTAAATGTTTCATTCGATAATGGGGAAAATCTTTCGATTTACTCATTTCATGACCGCCATACTTGGAATAAATCAATAACAAACATTCAAGAAGTTATCTCCGCAAATAAATTAATTACTAAACCATATTCAAGGATGACAAACTATATTTGTCATTTTACAGGTGATAAATCTCATCATCCAAAATATTTAATTCTCAAGTTCAAAATCAAATTATCAAACGATAATAATACCTTGCATTATAATAAAGAATTTAAATTATATCCGAACGTAGTAGTATTTTATGATTAAATTCTATAATGCTTCTATAGTGTTGTACTTAATTAATAACGTAAACGAAGAGAGAGGTATTCAAAATTGAATAACCTCTCTCTTTTTATTCAGCCCTACCAAAATATTTATTCCTAAACCAAAAAGCAACATTTACCAATGCAATTAATGCAGGTACTTCCACCAATGGTCCTATTACTCCTGCAAATGCTTGTCCGCTGTTGATACCAAAAACACCTATTGCAACAGCTATAGCTAATTCAAAATTGTTGCCTGTAGCTGTAAATGCAATAGCGGTAGATTTCGAATAATCTGCCCCAAAATGTTTCCCGATGAAAAAACTAATCATAAACATGATGACAAAATAAACAACCAAAGGAATGGCAATTCGAACCACGTCCATGGGGATTTGCACAATGAGTTCGCCTTTTAAACTAAACATGATAAGGATGGTAAACAACAGTGCAATTAATGTGATGGGTGAAATAACTGGGGCATATTTGTTTTGAAACCAGTCTTCGCCTTTTAGCTTTATTAAAGTGTAACGACTAATGATACCGAGTGCAAAAGGAATTCCTAAATAAATACCTACACTTTTGGCAATTTGTTCTATACTGATGTTTACTTCAAAACCAGTATATCCAAAACATGGAGGTAAAATGGTAATAAAAACATAAGCGTAAACGCTGTAAAGCAACACCTGAAAAATACTGTTTAAGGCAATTAACCCGGCAGCATATTCACGATTTCCATCGGCTAAATCGTTCCAAACCACCACCATAGCAATACAACGAGCTAAACCGATTAATATTAATCCTATCATGTATTCGGGAGAACCTTTTAAAAAAAGCAATGCCAAGAAAAACATCAATATCGGACCGACAATCCAATTTAAAAATAACGAAGCACCTAAAACTTTGGTGTTTTTAAACACCTCTCCCATTTGTTCGTATTTTACTTTTGCTAGTGGCGGATACATCATTAATATTAATCCGACAGCCAATGGAATGTTGGTTGTTCCGCTGGAAAATGAATTGATAAAACCGCTGCTCGATGGAATTACATACCCAACCAAAACTCCGATAGCCATAGCCAGGAAAATCCAAAGGGTTAAAAATCGGTCTAAAAACCCTAATTTTTTTCGTTCTACTAATGGAGCACAATTGTTTACTGGCATATTTATTTTTTGATAAGTGAAAAAACGAATAACATTTCAATGGCAATTTGTTCCGAGCGTTCTTCGTATTTTGCTCGTTGAAGTGGTGTGTCGTCAAATTCTTTTGGGTCGTTAAAAGGTAATGAAATTCTTTTCGCTGCATTTGGAATAAACGGACAATTTTCTTCGGCATGAGTACAAGTCATCACAGCAGCAAAATTGCTTTGAGGATTAAACAAATCATCATATTTTTTGGAAAAACAGATAATGGCTGGATTATTTTCATCAAACTTAAAACTATACACCGAATTTTCGTTTTTCGAAAGTTGTTGAATTTTAAAACCGCTGTTTAATAAAGTCTGCGTTACAGATGGATACAGAGCGGTTGTTTCTGTTCCTCCCGAATAACAATAAACATTAGGGATTTTATAAAAACTTGCCGCAGTTTGTGCCCAGATTTGAGCTAAATGGCTCCTTCTGGAATTGTGTGTACAAATAAAAATAAGGTTAATAATTTCATTGTTGTTTTTCTTGTTTTGAATAAAATCAATCAAGCCTGTTAAATCAGCTTTTCGTTCTTCGCTAATCTCATCAAATCTTGTAACAAGCTTGTTAATGAGTAAATTAAGTTCTTTTGTAATCATAGTAATGAAAGTTCTAAAAATTGAGTTATTTGATTACACACCCCTTTCCCCTCTTGATAGAGGGGATGTAAAATGTTAATTTTTAGAACGCCCTTTAACAACATCCTGATTTTGGGTCACAACAAGGTTTTTGCCCGTAAACCGTTACACTAAAAATACCAAATTCACCACGTTGGTAAGCTTCAATTTCTTGAGGTGAGAGGTATTTTGCAAGTATTTCGTTGGGAAGAACAACTGGTTTTTCTTTTTGTATGCTTGTGGCGGTAAAACCTGAGTTATGAATAATGTTCATGTAATCAGTCAACTGAATAGCACCAGAAACACAACCGGCATACATTTCTGCATCATTTTTTAAATTAATTGGTAGGTTTCCTTTAAGTACCACATCAAAACACTAAAATGTCCACCGGCTTTTAATACCCGATAAATTTCAGCAAACGCTTTTTCTTTATCAGGAACTAAATTCAATACGCAATTGCTAATCACTACATCAATTCTGTTTCCTCCAATCGGTAAATTTTCTACATCTCCCAATCTAAATTCAACATTGTTGAAGTTTAGTTTTTCTGCATTTTCACGAGCTTTTGTTATCATTACTTCGGTCATGTCCACTCCAATTACTTTTCCTGTTTCTCCTGTTAAAGCTCTAGCTACAAAACAGTCGTTACCAGCACCCGAACCTAAGTCTAAAACGATATCTCCAGTTTTTATTTGAGCAAATTCGGTGGGTATTCCACAGCCTAAGCCTAAATCGGCATCGGCATTGTATCCTCCAAGTTTAGTATAATCTTCAGCAAATACGGCATAATCAACAGTTGAACAACCTCCTGCACCGCAACAACTGGTTTCATTTTCTGATTTTGATTGTAAAGCAATTTCACTGTATTTGTCTTTTACTATTTGTTTTAATTCTTCTGCATTTTTCATGTCTTTAATATTTTAAATATTTAATCGTTATTAACCACATAGTTACATAGTTCTTTTTTATAACCAAAGGTATATAGCAACACAATAGTATTTTCCCGATAAATCGGGGAAACTATGTTAGCTATATTTATTCTTTTCATATTTTTAATTATATAAGCTATGTGCCTATGTGGCTATTTTTTTAATCTTAACAACATTTATTTTTTTTCGAATAACTACTCAACAACAATTCGCTTTCTTTTTGCAACTCTTTCCAAACTTTTTCATCAATACAATAACAAGTTTTTGCTCCTTCTATTTCTCCTTTAATAATTCCCGCATCTTTTAGTTCTTTTAGGTGTTGCGAAATAGTCGATTGTGACAATGGAAGTTTTTCCACAATATCACCACAAACGCAAGCTTTTTGATTGATTAGAAATTCGATGATAGCAATACGTGCAGGATGACCT
This sequence comes from uncultured Vicingus sp., assembly GCA_964360245.1. Classification (GTDB taxonomy): domain Bacteria; phylum Bacteroidota; class Bacteroidia; order Flavobacteriales_E; family Vicingaceae. The sequence continues at coordinate 11,993 of CAYHWX010000067.1, read as the reverse complement.
AACGCTTTAAATAATTCAGCTTTTCGGTTTTGTTTGGAAGTAAAATTATTGGTTTTTGTTATTCCCATAATCATTTATTTATCGCAATATTACGATAAATAAATGGAATAAGATTATTTATTAAAAATATTTTTTCATAGCCTCCGTAAAATCAGCAGGAGCCAAACATGGTTTCATGGTATTTTTATTAAAAAATACTAATGTTGTTTGAGCTTCATTAAGCAATAACCCTTCAGCATTAAATGTTTGGTAAGTAAAGTGAATACGTGCTTTTGGTAATTCTGTAACGGTAGCTTCTATAGTTAATTCATCATCATAAAATGCAGGTTTAAAATATTTAATGGAGAAATCTAAAACTGGTAAAGCAATTCCATCATCCTCCATTTTTCGGTAACTAAATCCCAATTGTCGAATAGATTCTACTCTAGCTACTTCAAAATAAGTTGCATAATTTCCATAATAAACGTAGCCCATCATGTCGGTTTCAGAATATCGTACTCTTATTTTTGTTTTGGATTTATACATGCTAATTTTATATTAATTTAGTCAGCGAAAATAATCATATTCTTTTGAGAAAAAGCAGTAAATATAGCATCTTTCTTTTACTTGCGTTGTTAACCATACAATGTGGTACTTCTAATTATTTTACTACAGACCATTCGTCAATTGCAATGGATTCGAGCATTGAGAACAACTCACAAACCGATTCTTTAATAAAACCTTATCAAGAAAATTTAGCAAAAGAAATGAATGAAGTGTTGGTGATTGCAGCTGAAGAATTTCCAAAAGAAAAAGATAAACCTGAAACTAAATTAGGGAATTTAATCGCTGATTTAAGCATGGAAATTGCTACAATGCTTTATTACCCTTCAGATTATCACACTATTGATTTTTGTTTTTTAAATAATGGAGGATTAAGAACCTCATTACCAAAAGGAGAAATAACTAAAGGTAAAATTTTTGAATTGATGCCTTTTGAAAATGAATTGGTGGTAGTTACCATTTCTCAAGCTAGCTTTGACAGTTTAGTAAATTATACCAAAAAAGTTGGAGGACAACCTCTTTCTGGAGTTAAATTTAATTTTTCGTCTCCTAAATCTGCTATCAAATTTAAATACCGTAAAAATGACAAATCATTAAATGGAACATATAAAGTACTCACTTCAGATTATCTTGCTAATGGAGGAGACGACATGAGTTTTTTTTTAAATCCAATTGCTTATGAAGCTGTTGGTATAAAATTACGAGATGCAATTATTCAATATTGTATTATCGAAAACACAAATGGAAAACAACTAGTTGGAAAATTAGATGGGAGGATAAGTTTTGAATAACAGAAGAACATTCATCAAACAAACTTTAATCAGTTCTATAGGTTTAACTATCCTAAATCTTTTTCCTTTTCGTTCTTTTGCTACTAATAAAAAGAATTACACTAAAATAACCATTCTGCACACCAATGATGTACACAGCCATGTTGAACCATTTCCTTCTAACGATCCCAAATACTCTGGTTTAGGGGGTGCTGCACGAAGAGCATCATTAATAAATAAAATAAGAAGTGAAGAAAAAAATGTGTTGTTATTAGATGCTGGAGATATTTTTCAAGGAACTCCCTACTTTAATAAATATAAAGGAGAACTAGATTTTAAGTTGATGAGTTTAATGCAATATGATGCTGCAACAATCGGCAATCATGATTTTGATAATGGAATTGAAGGCTTTGACAAAATGCTGCCTTATGCAAAATTTCCTTTCGTAAATGCTAATTACGATTTTACGGAGACGGTGTTGAAAGATAAAATACACGAGCATCTTATCTTTTTAAAAGACGGAATAAAAATTGGTGTTTTTGGTTTAGGTGTCGAACTAGATGGCTTGGTAGATAAAAAAAATTATAAAAAAATAATTTATAAAGACCCTGTTCCTATTGCCAATAAAATTGCAACCTATTTAAAAGATACAGAAAAATGTCAACTTGTAATTTGCTTGTCACATTTAGGTTATGAACATCCTTCAGAAAAAATATCTGATTTAATTTTAGCAAAAACAACAAAAAACATTGACTTAATTATTGGTGGTCATACTCACACTTTTTTGGAAATACCAACCGAAATAAAGAATTTAACCAACAAAAATACATTGATAAACCAAGTTGGATGGGCTGGTATTAATTTAGGAAGAATTAATTTTTTTATTCACAACAATAAAAAAGATTATTTTATTAAGTCTGAGAACATTAGAGTGGAATAAAAAAAAAATTAAAAAACAATAGCAAAAAAGTTTTTTTTTTCACTTTTTTATTCAAATATTTGTTAAAGGGAAAATGAGACGAAACTTTCTATCGGAAAGTATTGATTTTGAGTTAATTAGATTATTAAATTAAGAAAATTTATTTATCAACAGTAAACTCTTATCATTGTTTGTTAGGTTTTGAACTATTATTTATTTTTAAACTATTAATACAGGAGCTTATAAAATGCAAAAAGATTTTAATTTAGTGTGGGAGAATTGCCTTCAAGTAATCAAGGATAACGTAAGCTTACAAAGCTATAAAACTTGGTTTGACCCAATAACCCCAATTAAATTAAAAAATAGTGTATTAACCATACAAGTTCCTAGTCAATTTTTTTATGAATGGTTAGAAGAACATTATGTTAATATTCTTAAAAAAACAATAAAAAAAGAATTAGGTGCTGAAGGAAGATTAGAATATAGCATTGTCATGGAAAATAGTCATTCTGGTTCTAAACCCTATACTGTTAAAATACCGGCAACTAACAGACAGGCACTTAAAAATCATCCTGTTTCAATGCCAATAGATTTAAATAAAGATAAATCTATTAGAAACCCATTTATCATTCCTGGTCTTAAAAAAATAAATGTTGATTCTCAATTAAATCCAAACTATTCTTTTAGCAATTTTGTTGAAGGAGATTGTAACCGATTAGCTAGATCTGCTGGTTTTGCTGTAGCAAAAAATCCTGGAGGAACTGCTTTTAATCCATTATTAATATATGGTGGTGTTGGTTTAGGAAAAACTCACTTGGCTCACGCTATTGGTATTGACGTAAAAAATAGATTTCCTAGTAAAACTGTTTTATACGTTTCTTCAGAAAAATTTACACACCAATTTATTGATGCCGTTAGGAATAATGAACAAAATGATTTTATTCATTTCTATCAAATGATTGATGTGTTGATTATTGATGATGTTCAATTTTTTGGTGGAAAACCAAAAACACAAGATGTTTTCTTCCATGTTTTTAACCATTTACATCAATCTGGCAAACAAATTGTTTTAACTGCCGACAAAGCTCCTGTTGAAATAATTGGAATGGAACAACGATTACTTTCTCGATTTAAATGGGGATTAGCAGCCGATATTCAAGCTCCAGCACTAGAAACTAGAATTGCTATTTTGGAGAAAAAAATGTATCAAGAAGGATTGGATTTACCAAAAGATGTTATTGAGTATATTGGATATAGCATCACTACTAATGTTCGTGAATTAGAAGGTGCATTAATATCAATTTTAGCACAATCTTCCTTAAATAAAAAAGCCGTTAATTTAGATCTTGCTCGACAAATGGTTGACAAGTTTGTGAAAAATACAGCCAAAGAAGTTTCTATCGATTACATACAAAAAGTTGTTTGTGATTACTTTGATATGGCTATTGACATGTTAAAATCTAAAACTAGAAAAAGAGAAGTAGTACAAGCTCGTCAAATTGCCATGTATTTTTCTAAACAAATGACTAAATCTAGCTTAGCAACTATTGGAATGCATTGTGGAGGAAAAGACCACGCAACTGTGCTTCACGCTTGCAAAACCGTTAACAATTTAGTAGATACAGACAAAAGATTTAGAGGCTATATTGAAGATTTAAAGAAAAAAATTAGTTTACAGTAACATCAATTGATGTCATGTATAAAGAAGCAAAAGCAATATTTCTTATTATTTTGCACTAACTAAACGGGAACTTTTTTAGTTCCTGTTTTTATTTTATCAAATGGGATTTCTGAATAGAAAATACAAAATACCTGAATACTACCAACCCATCAACAAAAAAGGACAACAAATTCTCTTTTATTTTATATTAGGGATTATTTTATTCTCTACTCTTTACATCTTATCTTTTTACAGATGAAAAAAGTTTTGTTCGTTTGTTTAGGAAATATTTGTCGTTCTGCAATTGCCGAAGGAATTTTGAGACATAAATTAGAATCTCAAAAAATAATGATACTTGTTGATTCTGCAGGTACTTCTGCTAACCATGTTGGACAAGCACCAGATAAAAGAATGCAAAAAAAAGCAATGGAACATGGTTTATCCATTTCCAAACTAAGAGCTCGGCAATTTTCTGTAGCCGATTTTGATTATTTTGATTACATTTTTGCCATGGATAATTCCAATTACCAAGATATTTTAGAAATAGCGAGAAACAAAAAAGACAGCAACAAAGTTGAATTGTTTTTGAATTTAAGTTTTCCTCGACAAAATTTAGATGTTCCAGATCCTTATTTTGGAGGAGCACAAGGATTTGAAGATGTTTACCAAATGGTAAGTGCAACTTGTAATATTTTACTAACCAAACTAAAAAATGAGCAATAAAGGTACTCTCTATTTAATTCCTGTTACGTTAGGTGATTCCCCCATTGAACAAGTTATACCTAGCTTTAACACTAGAATTATTAACGAAATTGATGTTTACATTGTAGAAAATATTAAAACTGCTCGACGATTTTTAAAAAAGAGTGGACTCCTTAAAGAAATTGATGAACTCACTTTTTTTGAACTTAACAAAAGAACTCACATCACAGAATTAAGTGAATTTATTAAACCCATTTTTGATGGGAAAAATGTTGGAATAATGTCTGAAGCTGGTTGTCCTGGTGTTGCCGACCCTGGTGCGGACATTGTAGCTTTGGCACAACAAAAAAACATTAAAGTTGTTCCATTGGTTGGTCCCTCTTCTATCCTATTGGCTTTAATGGCAAGTGGTTTTAACGGACAAAGTTTTTGCTTTAATGGTTATTTACCAAAAGAACAAAAAGACAGAATTAGCAAAATAAAAGAATTGGAAAGACGAGTTAAAACACAACAACAAACCCAGCTATTTATTGAAACTCCTTTTCGAAACGACAACATATTGGAAGATTTACTAAACAATTGTTTTACAACTACTCATCTTTGTATTGCTGTTGACATTACGTTGCCTTCCGAAAGAATAACCACTAAAACCATTGAAGAATGGAAAAAAATTAAACTGAACCTCAACAAACGCCCATGTATATTTTTGATTGGATAATGCTATTATTTCTTTAATGTTTTGAAATTAGAAAGAAAAATATACTTTTAAAAAATGCAAAAAACGCTAATTCTTGTCATCGATAGTTTATATTTTTTGGTTAAACGTTTTTTACCTTTAAAAACTTATCGCTATGGAGTTTGTGGTGGTAGTAATGTAGTTCTCGACATGTGTTTATATTTTTTATGCTACAATTTTGTATTAGCAAAACATAATGTCGATTTATATTTAGTAGTATTGAGTCCACACATTGCATCTTTATTTTTTGTGTTCCCAATTACTTTTATAACAGGTTTTGCCTTAAATAAATACATTACATTTCAGGATTCTAACTTACCCGGAAAAACACAATTAATAAGATATTTATTAGTTGGGTTGAGTGGGTTTGTGATTAGTTATTTTTGCATGAAATTATTGGTTGATGGGCTTCAGTTTTATCCAACCCCTTCAAGATTCATCACTATTATTATAGCTGTTATTTACAGTTATATTTTACAAAACAAGTTTAGTTTTAAGGTAAAAGCTAATGGTTAGCTGATATCAATCTCTCTATATTTTAACAGCAACGCTTTTAAGTTTGGTTGTTCCTGTTCTCCTAACAACAACAACAACTCATTAGCTCCTTTAAAAATTGGAACATTAGGATAATAGTTATCTCTTGTAAAGTGAATGTATTTTAGCACCTTAAACGCATTAAACCAATTGTAAAAGAGTTTAACAAAATGATTTTTTGAAGTACTGTTTTTTCTAATTTTTAATAAATTTTCTTCAAAATCGATAGTAGATAAAAATTCCTGAACTGTTTTTGGAATAGTAATTTCATGGATGTATAAATCAGCAACGTTATCACAAAACTGTTTAAGGTCGAGATAGGAATTAAGATGAAAACTTAATAATTCTTCTTTATCTTCATTTAACCAATTCTGCATGGCTTTTCCAGTTCCAAAAGGAACTCTATCCGAAATGCGAGGTGAAGGTATAACTTTGGTGGTTTTTAGTTCTGTAAAATTTCCTAAAGGAATAAGTTTTTGTAAAAAATAAAAATCTTCACCAGCTTTTCTTTTGTTCATACCATTTTGTTTCTGATAAGCAATACTTCTCACAGCCATACTAGAACCAATGGTATGAAATGCATAAGGAAGACCGCAGTATTTTAATCCATTTTTATAAACCCTTAAATGCAATTCGTATTGCAACATTCCATTGTATATTTCCTGTGAAAATTCATCGCCAGAAACTGGATGTTCAAAATGAATAGAACAGGCAGGAGTTGTCGGATGTTTGATAAAATGCTTTTCGACTTCCACTAAATAGTTAGTATCACATTTAGCATCAGCATCAAAACAAAGAATAATACCATTGTGCTTGTTAATTGCATCAAATCTTCGCACAGCTTCATCCATTCCAATTTTACGAGCCAAACCAACACCTGCTTCTTTTGCTGGCAGTTGATTTTCTTCTAAAAAATAAAATTTAATTTTATTTTGTTGGTTCTCATTACACCACTTTTTTGCTTGTATGATTGATTCTTTGTTTTGATGTAATACGGCTTCATTCGCACTTTCTGAAGCATTAACAACAGTAATTACCTCTACAGCACAACTTGGTAAATCACAATGGACTAGACTTTGTAAAGAAGAAATTAGGTTTGGTTCATTAAAGCATGGAATAACTATAATAATTCCTAAATCTAGAGCTACTTCAGTAGTTAACAATTGTTTTCTGACAGAGAATCTGTTTAAATAATAATTCACTCGATAAAGATAAGATTATAAGTAGCGTTTAGTTGAAGAAAAAGTTCTAAAAATATCAAACCGATTGGTTTTTCAACCATTTTAAAGCTTCATTTTTAGATTTAAAAAATCGAGTAGGAACAGCTGGTTTATTAATTTTTATGTAAAAATTAGCAATTATTTTGTGTGCTAATGAAGTAAAAACATACGCTTCTGCTTTAGAATATTGTAACCCTCTTTCGGAAGCAGAATAACTTCTAGCATCTTTATCTATTGTTACATAATCTTCTACAATATACAAGTGAGGATATTTTTTATTTTCTAAGAGTTGATCGTAAACAGCTAATATTTCTTCACATTTTTTCACATCAATTCTACTATTTTTTAATAAACAAACTTCAACAATACCATCTTCTCTATGAAAAATAGTAGCATGTGCTAGTTTAATCAATGTGTTTTTATAGACTAACAATCTTTTTTTATTTAAAATTAAAGAATTACATCTTCTCTTCCAAATATTTTCCTGTACTACTTGGTTTACAATGAATTAAGTCTTCTGGAACTCCCGAAAAAATTAATTCGCCGCCATTTATCCCTCCTTCTGGACCTAAATCTATCACCCAATCGGCACATTTAACTACATCTAAATTATGCTCAACAACAATGATAGAGTGTCCCATAGCAATTAGTGCATTTAAGGCTTTTAATAATTTTTTGATGTCATGAAAATGAAGACCTGTTGTAGGTTCATCAAAAATAAAAAGTAAATTTTCGTTACTGTCCTTTTTTGCTAAAAATGAAGCTAACTTAACTCGCTGTGCTTCTCCTCCACTGAGCGTGTTGGAAGATTGACCTAGTTGAACATAACCTAAACCAACTTCTTGCAAAGGCAATAATTTATTGATGATTCTTTGCTCATTGCTTCCTTTAAACTGTGTAAAAAATTCAATTGCCTCATCAATAGTTAACTCCAATAAATCTGAAATATTTTTTGCTGCAATTTTTATTTCCAGTACTTCTTCTTTAAACCGTTTCCCCTTACATTCTTCACAAGTCAAATGAATATCAGCCATAAACTGCATTTCGACAGTAATTTCACCTTCTCCTTTGCAAACATCACACCTTCCTCCATCTACATTAAAAGAAAAATTAGCAGGTTTATAACCTCTTGTTTTGGCTAATAATTGTGAAGCATATAAATTACGAATTTCGTCGTAAGCTTTTACATAGGTAACAGGGTTTGAGCGAGATGATTTACCAATAGGGTTTTGATTAATAAACTCCACCCCTTTTATGCTATCTATATCTCCTTCAATTTTATCAATTAAACCAGATTGCTCTGAGTAACCTTCAAACATTTTTTTTAAGGATGATAACAAACAATTTTTTACCAAAGATGATTTACCAGAACCACTTACGCCTGTAACTACCGTAAGTGTGTGAAGTGGAAACTCTACATTAATACCTTTTAAATTATTTTCACGAGCACCAGTAATAATAATTCTTTTTTTCCAAGCTCTACGTTTATGAGGAATTTCTATCCGTTCTTGTCTATTAATATATTTAGCTGTTAAACTTTTCCCTATGGTTTTTAATTCATCAAAGTTACCTTGAAAAACAATTTCTCCACCCAAACGGCCTGCTTCTGGACCTAAATCAATAATTTCATCTGCAGCTTTAATAATATCTTCATCGTGCTCAACAACAATTACCGTATTGCCTAAATTTTGTAAATCTTTTAAAACTCCAATCAATTTTTCGGTGTCTTTTGAGTGTAATCCAATACTTGGCTCATCTAAAATATACATTGACCCAACTAAACTACTGCCTAAAGAAGTTGCTAAATTAATTCGTTGAGACTCTCCTCCAGAAAGTGTTGATGAAAGTCTATTTAGGGTTAAATAACCCAACCCAACCTTAGTCAAGTACTGTAATCTGTTGGTTATTTCAATAACTAATCTATAGGCAATCTCAGAATCGTGTTTATTTAATTTTAATGTTACAAATAATTGTTCCAATTGTTGAACCGGCATCAATACTAAATCGGTGATGGATTTGCCTGCAATTTTCACATAATTGGCATCTTTTCTTAATCGGGTGCCTCTACAATCATTGCAGATAGTTTTTCCTCGATATCGTGAAAGCATTACTCTATATTGAATTTTATAGCTTTTTTCTTCAATTTTTTTAAAAAACTTATTTAATCCTTTAAAGAATTTATTGCCTTTCCAAACTAACTGTTTTTGTTCATCAGAGAGTTCATAAAATGGTTTATGGATAGGAAAGTTAAATTCCATAGCATGCATCACTAACTCGTTTTTCCAAACTTGCATTTTCTCCCCTTTCCAACAAACAACTGCGTCTTCGTATATCGAAAGATTTTTATTAGGAATTACCAAGTTTTCATCAATTCCTATCACGCTTCCATAACCTTCACAAGTTTTGCATGCTCCAATAGGATTGTTAAAGCTAAAAAAATGAACATCTGGTTCTTGAAACTCCATTCCATCTGCTTCAAATCTATTATTAAAAGATTTAGAATGTGTTTCTTCTCCATCAATAATTATCATTTTACAAGCACCTTCTCCTTCAAAAAAAGCAGTTTCAACGCTGTCATAAATTCTACTAATGTTGTCCGCTTCGTTGTTGACAATGAATCTATCTATCAGCAGATTTATCTTATTTGAGTTAATTTTAGTTTCATCAATTTTATCAATTCGTTCTATTTTATTATTCAACCAAATTCGAGTAAAACCTTGTTTTAATAAGAGATTTAATTGGTCTTTCACCTTTTTGTCTTTTACAAGTATTTCTGCCAATAAAATTATATTCACACCATTTTGGAGTGATGTGATGTATTCAGCAATACTTTCTATTGTATCTCTTTTTACCTCATTACCAGAAATGGGAGAATGTGTTTTTCCTATTCGTGCAAATAATAGTTTTAAATAATCATAAATTTCGGTGGAAGTGCCGACTGTAGAACGTTTATTAACAGTATTTACTTTTTGTTCAATCGCAATTGCTGGAGCTATTCCATAAATGTGATCAACATCTGGCTTTTCTATTTTTCCTAAAAACTGACGAGCATAAGAAGATAAACTTTCTACATATCTTCTCTGTCCTTCTGCAAAAAGCGTATCAAAAGCCAAAGAAGACTTACCAGAACCTGATAATCCGGTGATAACTATAAGCTTATTGTGAGGAATAATAACATCAATATTTTTTAAATTATGCACTTTTGCACCCTTTACATAAATATATTTTTTGGGGTCAAATGGTTGCTCAACCTTATTAGGCATAATTATAATTCGATGTTAATTTTTGTTAAAGAATTCAAATTTACTTTTCTTTTTAGTAGTTTTGGTAAACAAAAAAATATTTTTGTCGTACAATAAAACAAAATAAGCAACGTTATGTTGTTTGTTGCTAGTTTTAAAAACATTTAAAAAACGCCTATAAGTAATATCTACTCTTTTTAAATAATAAGCTATAAAAGCTAACATTATTGTAAAATAATAAAAGGAGGGTATTATGAAACTTTCAAAACTTTCAGAAAAGGAATTAGTTCAATCTTACATTAAAGGTAATGAATTGGCTATTGAACAATTAATCGTACGGTTTAAGAAACAGGTTTACACCTACATTATTTGTAAAGTAAGAAATGCTGCTCTTGCTGAAGATATTTTCCAAGATACTTTTATTAAAGTAATCAATACCATTAAAAAAGGGAAGTATAATGATGAAGGTAAATTTTTACCTTGGGTAATGCGAATTGCACATAATTTAATTATTGATCATTATCGAAAAAAAGTAAAAATGCCTTATGTTACGGGTAATGATGATTTTGACATTTTCGATGTGATTAAAAGCCCCGATACCAATGTGGAAGAAAACATGGAAAAAGAGCAGGTGCTTGATAATGTAAAAAAATTGGTTAAATATTTACCTGATGATCAAAAAGAGGTTTTGATGATGAGGTTATACTACGATATGAGTTTTAAAGAAATCTCAGAATCAACAAATGTTAGCATTAATACAGCTTTAGGTAGAATGCGTTATGCATTAATTAATCTAAGAAAAATGGCTGACGAAAAGAATTTATCACTTTCGCTTCATTAAAAAAGTTTGTTATAATTTAGTTAGTTTAAAGGCTCTGAAGTGAAATTCAGGGCTTTTTTTATTTATTTTGAAAATCTTATACTAAACCAAATAATTTGTCGTTTTATTGAAACTAACTTAATAATTAAAATATTTTATTATGCCTATGCAAAAATTTACTTACTTTGATTTATTGGAAATAACAAAAAAAGAAGCAGAATTAAAAGTTCTGGTGGGAGAAAAAAAGGAAGACAAAATGTACTCTCCAAAAAAAGAAACCATTAACAACATACTCAATTATTCTAAAGCATTAAGTATTAGAAAGTCTAAAAATTTAGACTTTTTTGAGTTGATTTTAAATTAATATCTTTTTAGAAAAAATTTCTAATATCCCTTATTTAACTGCAATAAGGGATATTTCTACATTTGCATTTTTAGGTAACCCAGAAACTTCTACTGTTTCTCTAGCTGGAAAATTTGAAGTAAAATAGCTTCCGTATATCTCGTTTATTTTGCTAAAGTTATTCATGTCACTAACAAATATAGTGCATTTAACGACATTGTTAAAATCCATTTCTGCTCTAAACAATACAGCCTTAAGATTTTCCATTACTTGCTTTGTTTCATTTTCTATAGAGTCGTCAACCAATGCCCCATTTAAGGGATTAATGGCAATTTGACCTGAACTGTACAACATATTTCCAACCATTACTGCTTGATTGTATGGACCGATAGGTGCTGGTGCATTAGAACTTGCTATTATTTTTTTCATTCTAAACTATCTTAAGGTGAGTTCTATAAATTGATTTCTTTCAAAAAACAAAGATAATAAATAAGATGCAAGGCA
>CAYHWX010000066.1:0-21976 GCA_964360245.1 uncultured Vicingus sp. | reverse complement strand
TCTTTTATCAACTTTCTTTAAAAATCCTATTTGATTATGCAACTTGGTCATGTTCAATTGAGGATTTATTGAAACAGTATTGGAATTTTGGATGGTATGTCCCAACGTATCTGCACCAATAGGAGCTCTTTGCCAATCATAATCTCCTGAATAACGTGTTGTTAAAGTAATAAAATCAAAACCAGGAAGTTTATCAATGGGCACCGCATAATTAATATTAAAATTATGGTGGTAATGCGTATTGGTTCCAAAGTCCTGAATATTTTGCCATATTGTGTCTTTCCACGATTGGTATTCATCAGGATAATCGCTATCCACTCTTCCTCTAGTATCTACACCATTAAAAGTTAATGGTTCTTCAATAGTAGCGTTGTTGGTTGCGTTAAAATCAAATTTTAGTGCTTTGGTAATGTCATATTTTAATCCATAAATTCTATTCCAATAAAAATGTTTTTGGTAATACGTAGGCAAAGCAAACTCAAATCCTGTATTATTTCTAGATTGTCTTTCGGAATACATTCTATCCATATCCGTTTGAAAAGTTAATTGACTAGGTGCTAAATAAAAGTTAAAATCTTTTATGATTTTGAATGCTTTTTTCTTAGCTATTTTGGTTTGGTCAAATGGTGTGTAATTTTTTGGGTTAGCACCAAACGAATATCCGAAACCACCCCGGTATGTTTTTTTGTCATCAAATTCGGTATTGATGTCTCTATATTTAATTTCTGAATATCCATAATTAAAAGAGAAATTGGAAATGTTATAAAAACGTGATTTGGCTTGACCTTTTGGTGCTAATTTTCTCACATTGGTAAAAGTTATGCTCCTTCTTCTTGTCAATTCTTGACTTCTTTGCCCAATAGAATCTCTCATTTCTTGTGGCAAAATATCATTTTCTAATAAATCTTTCAACTCTAAATCAGGATCAAGAGGGTTATATTTTGGTGTCACTAACCCTTCAGAAACATTGTAATACATCGGAATACTTATTCCAATTTTTTCTGGTATAAATTTTCCTAATTCTATGCTGGTAGATATATCGTAATTTCTTCTGGTTTCTTGTTGTCGTTCATTTAATTTTTGTTCAACACTTCCAAAACCAGGGGTACTATAACTTCCTGCAAAAGTAATATTACCTAAATCGGCTATTTGAGTAGTAATACGTGCAACAGATGCCCAACCACCAGCGTTATCGAATTCTGCCATTCTTAATTCGTTTACCCACACTTCGGCACACTTAGTTAAGGCATCATCAGTAGGTGTTAATGGACTTGCTTTTGGGTTTCTTATTCCAATCATAAAAACTCGAACATTGGCTATGTTTGGATTTCCTTTTATTCTCATTATATTTTTTCCATCAATTTGCTCATAAGGTTTTATCAACATAACACCACTTGATGATACTGGCAACAAACTATTTCTTAATATCTTCATGTCGGTTAATTTAGAAAACTGCAAGTCAATATTATTTGCTTCAGGCCATACAATCAATCTATCATTGTCATTGCTATTATTATCTGTATTATAAGTCCCAGATGCTGTAACAGTAACAGGAACTTCATATTCATAATAGTTATCTGTAAAATCTGACCCCATTCTAATAAAAACAGAAAGATCATTATCTTTTAAAGGGATAGCAGCATCACTTTCTTCAGCGTGGATAAACATTTTTATTCGTTTATATCTTCTAATGTCAATATCCATAATTTTATAAGCTGCTCTGGCATCTCCATCATTCAAATTACAAACATCCAGCACTAATGATTGCTCGTTTAATTGTTGAGTTGTACTTCCAGATGAAGGATTTGGATTAATTTCTCTATCTATTCCAGGAGGAATAATATAATTAACAGGTGTTTTAGAGCTATTTTCTTCCACATTTACTGCAGCAACATCAAAGGTAGTTTCGTCATCGTCGTTACCAATGTAATCCCCTGGACTTAATAAGCCTCCACTAAATTTCCTCCATTCTCCCCTAACTAATTCTAATTTAGCAAAACGAAGCACCACTTCTTGGTTAAAGCCTTTTAAAAACATTCTCATAAAACGCACCGACTTAAAATCCTGAATATCGCCAATGATATTTTCTGGTTCTCTGATTGGGATTTTAAATTGATACCATTTAATCGCTTTTGTTGAGCCATCTGGTGTTGTAACAGTTGTTTCTAATACGTTTGTAATGTAATTATTGCCAACATTGGATGGGTTAACTTCTGATGGATTTAAATTAACTGAATATTGGAAATAACTTTCTCTAAAATCTAGGTTGTTGTTGCTATTAATGTCTTCAATATCAGGTCTTGTTGTTGCTGAAGTAGAATAACTTTCGGTAAACTGTTCTGAAGTTGGAGAATTACCCTCCATTCCATTAAATAATTTATACCTTTTTAATATATCTAATTCTAGTCCATCATAATCAGAACCTCTAAAATAATGATAGTCATCTGCTGCTGGATCGATTTTGTTTAAGATTGGGTTAACTGAATTACTAAAATTAGGAAAGAAATAGGTCTCATCTGCATCATTTACCCCATCCAAACCAATATCTTGAAGTGGTCTTGTGGCAGGCGTATTATCAAATGCATTTACCAATGCTTGAACAGTAGGAACTCGACCCCAAATGGTACTATCCACTAAATTTACATTTGCTCCAGTTCCATAATCTATTGGTGTTAATGGCAAACCATTTTCAAATGATTTTCTAGAATCTTTTAATATATCTTCAGAAATATTACCTAAGTTAAAATACAATTGACCACCAGAATGATTAGGATCACCATCAACAGCATCAAAAGGGTCCATTAACCAAAATTGGATGTACTCTACATTGGATGATTCAAAATCGGTAGTTTCTACTTTTCTCATTATTCCACTCCACCTGGTTGAAGGATTATTTAAATTGCCATTGGGATCAATACCAGAACCAGGAGAAGTTCCATCATCAAAATTATATTGACCTCTTTCTGATGGGTAATACGCTAAGTCTAATACTGAGATATTTTGTTCTACTCCATTGGAGTTAGATTTAAATGGAAAAACTTCTGTTTGTAACACTTCTCTCATGTAATGATTGGATTGCATAACAGGGTTATTGGAAATATGATTTGGAGTTCTGTCGTCATTTCTCCAGAACAAAGGGTCTATATTGTACCATGCTAATCTTGCAGCATTATAACGATAGGCTAACGAGTTTGAAAGAGGAAGCTCACCTTCTGGAAACAGGGTTGGTTGCCCTTGAGGAGTACTTGCCAATTTCCATTGCGATACAGTTTTCATATCTATTGCAGATTGGCTTCCTTCAAAATCATCTAAATAAGCTACACCATCTTTTGTAATTGCACTAGGGTTGCCGGGTAATAATTTGGCAAATTCTCCTTCTATCGTAATGGTTGATTTTTCTTTTGTGCTATAAATTGGTAACTTATCAGCCCATCTGGTTAAAAAAGGGACTTCATGGGTATAGGTTAAGTCAAAACCAAAAATGGTGTTGTTAATTGGTTCATCACCAATATTAATTTTACTCGTTAGTGGTCTTTCTGATAATTTAAGTATGGTACCTCCAATATTAAAATTGTTATTTACTTTGTAATCAAATCGAGAACCCATTAAGGTTTTGGTTTGAATATTAAACAACGACTGGCTTTCTAATGAAATTTTAATAGGTGTACCCGATTGTAAAATTCCATCATTGATGATTTTTACTCGACCTAAATTATAATCAACTGTATAATCAACATTTTCGGTTAATGCTGCACCACCTGCAGTAACAGATACTGAACCTTCGGGTATATTCATTGCATTTAATGAAATGTCAGAAGTAGATGCTGAAGAGTATTGTCCTTTTATTCTAAATCTATTTTTGGTAGCATCTTGTTCTGCCAATGTTTGTGTGGTAACGTACAACGTATCGAACGCAAATTTATTTGCAATTTGTTGATTGGAAAACTTGCTCCTTAAATGGGAACCAAAAGGTTCTAACACTGGAAAATAAACTCGACCGTTGGTAGTATTAATCGTCATTCCATTAATAAAATCAAAAACTCCATCAGGACTAGCTTGATTGCTAGAATTTAATTGGTCTAAATTCATTACACTTACCAATGGCAGCCCATTAATTTCTCCTTCAGGAATAAAAGGAATTTCAACTCCAGTAGCAGGATTCATGTAAAATATATCTAAGTAAAAATCTGTTGGAGAAATATTAAATGCACCTAACGCATAAACATTTTTCATCATTAAATTCCAAGTAGGCAAATTAGTACTTACACTTGTTCCTTTTAAAAGTTTAACATACAACGAATTTTGTCCTGTTATTCCATCGGTAGAAAACTCACCCACTTGAAAAATTTGACCGTTTAAAGTATATTGAAAAGCAACAGCTAAAATATCGTCAGAATTTAAGGAAGAATTTAACGATACATAACCTAATTGTGCATTTAGCGAATATTCGGTAGGAAGTAATAAACGAGCATTTTCATATTTTTCAAAATCTACTCCATTAGCATATCCATTCGTTTCTAACTCTTGGCTAGCTCCTACAAACTCTCTAATTGCAGAAGTGTTGTATGGTGAAGCACCAGTAGTATCAGAAATATTAAAATACAGATTGTTCGCTAAATTATATGGGTAATCAACTGTTGGAAAAGTATTCGCATCAATTACTAAAAGGTCATTATAAATATTAGTTTGGGTTCCCTCTCCTAAATCCATAAAACCTATGATATTTTTGGTATTTTCAACGGAACTATTTACGTTGGAAACCCAAATTTCTACTTTAGTAATGCTAGCTCTGGAAGAAATAATAGGTGGTGTTGATAAAGAACTTTCATAGGTATCTCTAAAATACTGGGATAAAAAATAATGTTTGTTTTCTTCATATTCAGAAGCTTCTTTTTCGAATTTTTGAATTTGAGCTCCTCCTTGTACATTGATTTCCTTTTTTTCTCCTTTTTGCTGAGATAAGACACTAGTAACCGTCATTCTTCCAAACCTTAATTCTGTTTTAATTCCAAACAAAGTTTGGCTACCAGTAATCAATTGACCTTTTAAAGGAAGAGACACATTTCCAGCTTCTATCTTTTGAATAATTTCATCTTCATAACCAGTGTATTCAATTTTCATTTGATTTTCAAAATCAAAAGTTGCTTCAGTGTTATAACTAGTAGTTATTTTTAGTTTCTCTCCAATGTGACCAACAACATTTAACTGTATTTGTTGATTAAAATCGAAGGTAGTAGTGCTTCTTTGGTTAGCTGGTAACGCAGGATTATCTCTAGTAGAACGATTAATACCGAAGGATAACTCTGCTGATCCTTGTGGTCGAATATCTATCGTGTTTCCTCCAAAAATTCGATCAAACGCTTCTCCATCTACGGTTAACTTAGGCCTAAATCCTTTTGTTTGATTAATATCATCCGCAGTAGTTTTTTCTTTCCAATAATCTTGTAATGCTTGTTTTGAATCATAATTAATATATTCATCAAAATCCATATAGGTTGGATACTTAAAGTAATTATCCCCCATTTTTTCGTAATAATTATAGGTTCCTGTTTCTGGGTCATATTCAAATCCCGATTGAATATTGCTAGGATTATTGAGATACAGACCTCCCGTATTATTACTTCCAGGACCACCGTTGTTATCATTAAAAGGGTAAGGCAAGTCAATTTCAGGACTATCTATCGGAAGTGTTTCAATAAAATTAAAGTTAGTAAAAGCTTTGGTGCTGCTAGGGGTTGCAAACCAGTTTACTATAATAATTATAGCAGCCAAGCTTGTAATAATGCTTACTTTTTTATATTTATTTATTCTTAGGTTCAAATTAATAATTCGCTTATTAAAGGTGTTTTAATGTTCTTTTAATAAGCTCTTCAACGGTTAATTCTTCGCTAGTTGCAGCTATTTTAGTTAATGCTGTTTCTGCTAGTTTTTTAGAAAACCCTAACATAATCAATGCACTTAACGCTTCTTCTTTAATAGTATTGTTTGATGAACTTAAAATTGTATCAACTCCATCAATTTTTGAAATTTTATCTCTTAAATCAATGATAATTCTTTCTGCAGTTTTTACTCCTATTCCTTTAACTCCCTTAAGTGTCATTACATCTCCTGTTAATATCGCTTGTTTGGTTTCAATAGGTGATAAAGAAGATAGTATTAACATTGCTGTGCTTGAACCAACTCCAGAAACAGAAATTAGCTGTCTAAATAATTCCCTTTCACTTTTTTCTTTAAATCCGTATAATAATTGTGCATCTTCTCTAACAACAAAATGAGTGTACAACATACACAACTCGTTATCTCCTAATTTAGAATAGGTATTTAATGAAATATTAAGTTGATAGCCAACTCCACCACAATCAACAATAACAAATGTTGGTGTTTTTTCTATTAATTTTCCTTTTATTTGAGCAATCATATTTTAAAGTTTGAAGACCGAAGTCAGAAGACCGAAGCTACATCCAACTTCCAACTTCTGACTATTGACTATATTTTATTTTCGTGATTGAACGTCTGCAACAGCAATAGTAACCATATTTACAATTTCACGAACAGAACTACCCAATTGCAAAATGTGAACTGGTTTTTTCATTCCCATCAATATTGGTCCGATGGTTTCGAAACCTGCCATTTCTTGCAATAATTTATAGGCGATATTTCCAGATGCTAAATTGGGGAAAATTAATGTATTGGTATTTTTTCTTGCCAATTCGGAGAAAGGAAAAATTTCATCTCTTAATTCCCTATTTAAAGCAAAGTTTGCTTGAATATCACCATCGACAATAATTTCAGGATGTTTTTGGTGCAATATTTTGGCAGCATCTCTCATTTTAATAGCCTCATCTTCTTCAGATGACCCAAAATTGGAGTAGGATAACAATGCAATTCGAGGAGTAATTTTAAATCGTTGAATAATTTTTGATGTTAAAAGTGTAATATCTACTATATCTTGGGCTGTAGGATTTATGTTAATGGTAGTATCCGCTAAGAAAAAAGGACCTTGCTTGGTAATTAAAATATACATTCCTGCAATTTTACTAACATCATCGTCAGTTCCAATTACTTGCAGAGCAGGTTTTATGGTATTAATATAATTTCTTGTTAATCCAGAAATTAATGCATCGGCGTCACCAAATTCGACCATTGCAGAACCAAAATAATTTCTACTTCTTATCATATCTCTAGCTTCCATTAAAGTAACACCTCTTCTTTTGCGTTTCTCAAATAGTAATTGAGCATATTTAGTTTTTCTAGCTAGTTCTTTAGAACTTCTTGGGTCAATAATTGTTAACTCAGAAATATCGAGATTAAACTCTTTAGCTATTTCTTCAATTCTTTTTACTTTTCCAAGTAAAATAGGTAATGCGATACCTTCATCGTGAACAATTTGAGCAGCTTTTAATGTTTTGTAATTATCAGCTTCAGCAAAGACAACTTTTTTAGGGCTTCGTTTTGCTCTTTGTGTAATGTTTTTTAACAGCTTATTATCCTGTCCTAATCTAGCTGCAAGTTGTTCTCTATATTCTTCCCAATCTGTAATAATGTGTTGAGCAACTCCAGAATCAATAGCAGCTTTTGCCACTGCTGGAGCAATAGTGGTTAATAGCCTAGGGTCTATTGGTTTAGGAATTATAAAATCTTTTCCAAAAACAATATTTTTTTCAGAATAGGCTTCGTTTACTTCTTCTGGAACTGCTTCTTTGGCTAAAGATGCAATGGCTTTTACGGCAGCCAATTTCATTTCTTCATTGATACAAGTAGCTCTTACATCTAATGCTCCTCTAAAAATGTATGGAAATCCTAATACATTATTCACTTGATTTGGATAATCAGATCTTCCTGTAGCCATAATAATATCTTTCCTAGCGGACATCGCATCTTTATAAGAAATTTCTGGGTCAGGGTTGGCTAATGCAAAAACAATAGGATTTTTAGCCATCGATTTTACCATAGTTTTACTCATCAACCCACCTTTTGACAAGCCCAAAAACATGTCTGCATCTTTCAATGCTTCAGCTAAAGAATGAACATCTCTTTTGGTGGCAAATTCAATTTTTGATTCCGATAAATCTTTT
Source organism: uncultured Vicingus sp. (assembly GCA_964360245.1). Lineage (GTDB taxonomy): Bacteria > Bacteroidota > Bacteroidia > Flavobacteriales_E > Vicingaceae. Next base: position 13,901 of record CAYHWX010000066.1, on the reverse strand, counting down.
CTATCTATTCTAATCACCCCTTCACTATCCACCATAATTATGTTTTCTGGTTTTACGCCAAGTCTTTTGTATAATTTAGTGCAAGAAACAGCAGCAGCACCTGCTCCACTAATAACCAGTCTAATATCTCCAATTTTTTTATTAGTTAATTCTACTGCATTTAATAAAGCCGCAGAAGAAATTATGGCTGTGCCATGTTGGTCATCATGCATTAAAGGAATATTTAATTCTTCTTTTAATCGACGTTCAATTTCAAAACATTCAGGAGCCTTTATATCTTCTAAATTAATTCCACCAAAAGTAGGTGAAATGGCTTTAACGGTGTTAACAAACAAATCAATATCGCTTGCATCTACCTCAATATCAAACACATCAATGTCTGCGAAAATTTTAAAAAGTAACCCTTTTCCTTCCATTACAGGTTTACCCGCTAATGGTCCAATATTACCTAAACCTAAAACGGCTGTTCCATTTGAAATAACTGCTACTAAATTTCCTTTGGCTGTATATTTATAAACATTTTCGGGATTAGCAGCAATTTCTAAACATGGTATTGCAACACCTGGCGAGTATGCTAATGATAAATCTCGTTGTGTACTGTATGGTTTGGTTGGTACTACTTCAATTTTACCAGGTTTGCCTTGTGAATGATACTCTAAAGCATCAATATCTTTTCTTGATTTCCCCATTTATTTAAGTATTTTTGAACCTGTAAAAGTAATAATATTCTTAAGATAGAAAAATAGCATTTTTTTTAAAAAAGTATGTCTATTTTTAGTACCTAAATAGTAATTTTTAATGAAGCGTATCGTAGTTTTTTCTGGGGCTGGAATAAGTGCTGAAAGTGGTTTAAAAACCTTTAGGGGGAATGATGGTTTATGGGAAAATTATAAAATTACAGATGTAGCAACCCCAGAAGCATGGAAAAAGAATCCAAAAATGGTGTTGGACTTTTATAATTTAAGAAGAAAACAAGTCATAGCAGCAAGTCCTAATAAATCTCACTTGGCATTGGTAGCTTTAGAAAATAAATATGAGGTAATAATAATTACTCAAAATATTGATGATTTGCATGAAAGAGCAGGTTCCAAAAACATCTTACATCTTCATGGTGAGCTCTTAAAATCGAGAAGTATTATTAACGAAAATGAAAAATATTTAATAGAAGGGTTTGAACTCAATTTTGGTGAAAAATGTAAAAATAATCATCAACTTCGGCCAGATGTTGTTTGGTTTGGCGAAGCAGTACCTAACATGTTAAAAGCAATTGAGATTTGTGAAAAAGCTGATATCTTAATTATCATAGGAACTTCATTAAATGTGTATCCTGCTGCCAATATAATTGACCATGTTCCTAATAGTTGTGAAAAATACCTTGTCGATCCGAGTGATATTATTACTTCCGGTATAAAAAATTTAACTGTTATAAAAGAAAAAGCTAGTATTGGAATTCCAATACTAGCTAATAAATTATTAAAACAAGCTATTATTTAACAATAACTCGTTCTGTTTTTATAGTTTTTTCATCCACCTTTATCGCATAAAAATAAACTCCAGCATTTAATTTATTGGTACTGATGGTTAACTTCCCCTTATTCTCAGTTAATAAATAGGTTTCTACTTTTTGTCCTAAAACATCATAAACGTCAACTTTAGCATTTTTTACGTTGCCATCAATAGTATAATTAATAGTTAATTGGTTTGAAGCTGGATTTGGGTAAGTATTAAAAATAACTTCGTTTTCCATAATTTCATCTGTTGATAATACTTCACTGCCATCTATAATACCATTCCCATTTTCGTCACCGCTAACTTCCCAGATATCGATAACTCCATTTCCATTCATATCTCCAGCTATCTCACCCCCATCTATAGTGCCATTTTCATTAGTATCACCAGCTATTTCAGCACCATCAATAATTGTATTACCACTAATATCTCCAGCTGGTTTTCCTGCAACTGTCCACACAATATAACAAGTGGATGAATCAATAGGATTTGCATTATCAAAAACCCTAACTCTCCACACGCCAAAATCTCCTACCACCCACCCAAAAGAAAAAGGTGCTACTTTTAAATCTGGATAAATTCCACCAGCAGGGGCAGTGGCAAAAGAAAAAGTTTGAGCATTAGGATCACCATCATTTGCGATATAACAAGATGTACCAAAACAAACTTGCCATTCAGAAAGTGTTGGATTTGACATTTCCCATAGAGAGCAATCAAAATTTATTGGACTTCCCGAACTATTTCCTACATGAAATTTAGTATTTGCCATAATTGGACCACTATTATATATGTAATAAGTAAGTCCATCAATTGAGTTATTCGAATTGTCTTTTAAATCTAGATTTTGAGCAAATGAATAACTTGAAATTAAAATTGTAGCTATAAAAAGTAATTTTTTAATCATCGTAAATAATTTTTAAGTTTTTATTACTTCAAATTTAATGATTAATCTATTTGATTTATATTAGTTACTTTAAAATAGGAGATGGGTCAATTTTATAGGAATCCAAGAATTAAAAAATAACCATCAACCAACTAAGCCAACTATTAAATATATTTGTTTTGAAATTGTTAAACAACTTAAACTTAAAAAATTATTTATAAACCTAAAAATTAAATCATGAAAAAATTATTACTTACTACTTTAGGCATTATTGCTGGGTTAGGAGTTTTTGCTCAACTGCCTGTCAGTCAAACGCCAGCTAACAAAAATGTTGTACTAGAAGAATTAACTGGTAAAACTTGTCAGTATTGCCCTGATGGCCACAAAATCGCTGCACAAATACAAGCCAACAACCCAGGAAGGGTAATGTTGTTAAACATACATACAGGCAGTTATGCTGCTGGAACTCCTAACTATAGGACAACATGGGGTGATTATGTGGGTGGTTTATTTTCAGTTTCTGGTTATCCAACAGGTGCAATTAACCGTACTGATTTTGGTGCAGGTGTAATGCATAGTAGATCTAATTGGAATGCAAATACAAATACTACTTTAGCCGTAGCTTCTCCTGTTAATGTTGGCGGAGCTGGAACAATTGATGTAAGTACCAGACAACTTACTCTTAATGTTGAAGCTTATTATACTTCTGCAGGACCTGGAACATCAAACAAAATACATGTTGTAATTACTCAAAACAATATTGAAGGTCCTCAGACTGGAGGAGCTACATGGAATCCTGCACAAGTCCTTCCAAATGGAAATTACAACCACATGCACATGGTAAGAGCTACTCTTACTCCTAATGCAGGAGATAACATTGCAACTATATCTTCAGGTACTGATTATACTAATAGCTATAATTACACTATCCCAACAAGTATCAATAGTATCCCTGTTGAATTAGGAGATTTAGAAGTAGCTGTTTATGTTTCAGAAGGAACTTCAACTGGTAAAATTATTAGTGGAGATTATGCTGACATTACTTTTACTGGATTATCTATTTCTAACAATGCAAAAGTAAAAAGTGTAACTTCAGATAACGTTGTTTGTGGTTCGATTGTGACTCCAACCGTTGTTTTTCAAAACTATGGTAATACTGTTATTAATACAGCTACAATTTCTTATAATGTAAATGGTGGCACTCCAATGACATTTCCTTGGTCAGGTTCTTTAGCTTCATTAGCTAATACATCTGTAGATTTAAATCCTATTTCTTTTACTGATATAGGGAATAATACTATTAATGTAACCATTACTGACGTTAATGGTGGTGCTGATGGAGATCCAGGAGATAATTCTGGAACAAAAACAAATTTAACAAACACAACTTCAACTGGAATAGGTACTTTGTATGAACTAATTGTAACTCAAGATCAATATGGGTCAGAAATTACTTGGGAAATTATTGATGATGCAACTGGAAATCCAGTTCCTGGTGGAACAGGCGGACCTTATTCTGACTTAGCAGGAAGTGGAGTATTAGCTCACAACCATAATATTACCTTATCTAGTACTGGATGTTATACCTTCAATGTAAATGATGCTTATGGAGATGGAATTAACGCAGGTTACGGAGCTGGAAACATTAAACTTGAAATGAACAACAATAACGTGGTGTTCACAAATAATGGCACTTATGGTTCTTCTGATGTTGAAAAATTTGAAATTACTTCTTTAGTTGGAATCAACGAAAGTAACACTGCATCTGAGTTAAGTATTTATCCAAATCCAACTCATTCGGTAGCTACAATTTCCTTCAATTTGACTGAAACTAGTTTAGTTAAAATGGAGGTATTTAATACTGTTGGAAGTATGATTTATTCAAATGGCACTGAAACCATGAATGTAGGAACTCAAACATTAAACTTTGATGGTTCTAAATTACCAAATGGTATTTACTTTGTAAACCTTACCATTGGTGAAAAATTAATTACTAAAAAAGTTTCTATACTTAAATAATTATTTGTTCAATAGTTAAAGAATCAGTAGTGTGGTATTATTTTTGCCAATTCGCTACTGATTCTTTTTTTAAATATATTTGGAAATGAAAAAATTAGCCCTATTATCTATTTTAACTTTAACAAGTTTTCTCTTATTTTCTCAAACAGAAAAAAGAGCGATACCTTCTGCTACTTTAAAAAATATGGAAGGTGCGAATGTAAATACATCTGATTTTAAAAACGATGGAAAACCCATGATTATTAATTTTTGGGCAACTTGGTGTAGTCCTTGTAAAAGAGAATTAAACAACATTGCTGAAGTTTATGGTAACTGGGTTAAAGAAACAGGAGTTAAATTAATCGCTATTTCTATCGATGATGCTCGAAATGCTGGAAAAGTTGCTCCTTATGTAAATGGTAAAGCTTGGGAATATGAAGTTTACATTGACTCCAACCAAGATTTTAAGAGGGCATTAAATGTAAATAATGTTCCTCACACATTTTTGGTTAACGGAAAAGGTGAGATAGTTTGGCAACATAATTCTTATGCTGATGGAGATGAAGACGAATTATATGAAGCCGTTAAGAAACTTGCTGCTGGAGAAGAGGTTCAACAATAATATAAGATTTCAATAATCCTTGAATTACGCCCGATTTTTTTATAATTTCGGGCTTATTTTTATATACTAATCTAATTGCTATATTTTCAAAATATGAGTTTAAAAAAATATTTATTTTTCGTGTTTCTAATAACACTTTCTCTCACCAATAACTTGTCTGCTCAAAGTATAGATCAAGTACTCAATAATGGTGAAATTCATGGTAATTTTCAATTAGATATGCAATACTATCAAGAAGATAGTTTGATTGGAGCAACTGCTGTTCCAGAAAATGTATTGATGAATGGTTTCGCTAATTTTATTTATACCAACGGAAATTTTGAAGCTGGAATTCGGTATGAAAGTTATTTAAATCCAATGCTTGGATTTCCTGCAAAATATAAGGGAAATGGGTTAGGCTCAAGGTATGCTTCTTTTACTAATGAAAACATGAAAATAACAGTTGGTAATTACTATGAGCAATTTGGAAATGGATTAATTTTTAAATCTTATGAAGAAAGAGGATTAGGTTACGATAATGCGATGGATGGAATTAGAATCAACTATAAATTAGCTGAAGGTTTTTATGTGAAAGGAATTATCGGAAAACAACGTTTGTATTTCGAATCTGGCGAAGGTATTGTTAGAGGTTTTGATGGAGAATTAATGATCAACGATTTTATTGGCGGCTCTTTTAAAGAAAGTAAAACCAAGTTAACATTAGGGGGAAGTTTTGTAAGTAAATTTCAAGCAGACCAAAGTTCACAATTCAATCTACCAGAAAACGTAGGTGCTTATGCCGGAAGATTTATCCTTCAAAGAGGAAAAATAAGTTTTAATGGTGAATATGCTAGAAAGATTAATGATCCATCAGCGGATAATAATTTTATTTATAAAGAAGGTGAAGCTTTTTATGCTCAAACTTCATACTCTACCAAAGGGTTTGGCTTGACTTTTTCTGCGAAAGGAGTGGATAATATGAGTTTTAGATCTGACCGAAACGCAGCACTTACCGATTTACAAATTAACTACTTACCTGCACTAACTCGCCAACATTCCTACAATTTATTAGCCACTTTATACCCATATTCTACACAAGCAAATGGAGAAATAGCTTTTCAAGGAGAGTTGGTGTATAAATTTAAAAAAGAAACTTTTTTAGGAGGTAAAAATGGAATGAGTCTTTTAATCAATTATTCTACTGTTTACAACATTGATTCAACTGCTTTACCAGCTTCTGATACAACCTACATGGGATATACTTCTAATTTATTTGCAGTAGGTGACGAACGATATTACGATGAAATAAATGTTGAGATTACGAAAAAAATTAGTCCAAAATTGACAGGAATTTTTACCTATTCCAACATCATGTTTAATCAAGCCGTTATTCAAGGTAAAACTCCCCAAGATCATCCTGATATTTATGCAAATATTGGCGTGATTGATTTAACTTATAAATTAAATAAAAAACATTCGATAAGAGGTGAATTTCAAGGATTATTTACCAAACAAGACCATCAGGACTGGGCAACTGTTTTAATAGAATATTCCTATGCTCCTCATTGGTTTATTGCTGTAATGGATCAATTTAATTATGGAAATTTAATTAAAGAAGAACGAATTCATTATTATTTTGCATCAGTAGGTTATATCAAAGGAACTAATCGTATTCAAATTGGATATGGCAGACAACGAGCAGGATTATTTTGTGTAGGTGGCGTATGTAGAAATGTTCCTGCCGCAAGTGGCTTAACTTTAAGTATAACAAGTAGTTTTTAATTAACTATTCAAAAATATTTTATTATGAAAAAATTATTTATTCCAATCGTTACAATTATCATCGTTTTATCTAGCTGCGATAAAATTGACAATCCTATTCCTGATGACTTGATTAGTATTGAAGGTATTACTTGGGACGACTCTTCATATGTTGTTTCCAATCCTACCATGAGAAAAATATTAATTGAGGAATTCACAGGTCATTTATGTACTTTTTGCCCCGATGGCTCAAGAGAAATAGAAAGGTTAGATTCAATTTATGGCGACCAATTAATACCAATGTCTATTCATGCAGGAAGTTTTGCTGATGTTCCTGCAAACGGAGCAGGTTTTGATGCTAATAGTGATGGAATTATGGATTTTACAACAGATTTTACTATTCCAGATGGCGAAACTTATTATTCTACTTTTGGAGTAGCGTCAAATCCAGCAGCTACCGTTTCAAGATTAAATAACGCAAACATCACAGGTCTATCTCAATGGTCTATTGATATGAATACGATTAAAAATGATGTTCCTAAAGTAAGTATTGGTTTATCTACATTGTATGATGATTCTACAAGAACTGTTAAAGCTGTTGTAAATACAGAATGGTTATCTACTGAAACAGGAAGTTATAATTTACAAATTTATTTGGTGGAAGACAGCATCGTAGATTGGCAATTAGACAATGGTGTTTATGTTCAATATTATACGCATCGACATGTGTTTAGAAAAACTTTTAATGGTACTTGGGGATCACCAATTCCAAGCTCTAATTCAGGAGATATAAACACCCAAGAATATGCTGTCGTTCTTCCTTCTAATTGGAATAAAAACAATTGTATAGTAGTCGCACATATTTATAAAGCTGGACCAAATTATGAAGTTCTACAAGCTGAAGAATTACATATTATTCCTTAGTGATAAATAATTAATGTTTATAAAGCTCTTGGTAAAATTTTACCAAGAGCTTTTTTATTAATTTTGGTTCATGAAAAATCTTGTACTAATTATTATTCTATTTGGGAGCCTCACCTCTTTTTCTCAAGTATTTAAAACAGGATTAATATTAGGAATCAGTGGGTCGCAGGTAGAAGGTGATGGTTATGCGGGTTACAACAAATTAGGATTTATTGCTGGAGCTTTCACCAATGCAGATTTGTCCGAGAAATGGTCAACTCAATTCGAAATCTATTTTATTAATAAAGGAAGCTTTAAAGCTGCTCGTCCCGATAAAGGAGATTATCGACAGTTTGATTTAAACATTAATTATATTGAAGTTCCTTTAGCACTACGGTATAAATACAAAAAATTTATGTTGGAACTAGGTTTGTATGGAAGCAAATTTTTAAGCTACCACATGGAAGATGAATATGGGGAAAGAAAAATAACTCAATACCCTTTTAAAAGTTTTGATTTTGGAGGATTTGTTGGAATATATTATCAACTGAATGACCACTTCTTATTTAATTTACGTTCTAAAAATTCTATTATTCCCATAAGAGATTTTTTAAACTACGACCAAAACATAGGAATTTCAAACAAACTTTTTAACCGTGGCTGGTATAACGTCGATTTAAATTTTACCATTCGGTATCAATTTGGAAATAAATCTTGATATGAATAAACGAAAAATAGTTATTGCCATCACAGGAGCTTCTGGTGCTATCTATGCAAAATTGTTATTGGATTTTTTGACTACCCTTCGACAAACTCAGGGTGACAACTTTTTTGAAATAGGAGTTATCCTTTCTGATAATGCAAAAACTGTTTGGGAACATGAGTTAGAAAACCAAGAATACATCAATTACACTGTAAATTTTTACAATAAAAACGACTTTAATGCTCCTTTTGCTTCAGGCTCAGCTAAATACGACACCATGGTAATAATACCTTGTTCAATGGGAACTTTAGGACGAATTGCAACAGGAATTTCAAACGATCTAATAACTCGAGCAGCAGATGTAATGTTGAAAGAAAGACACAAACTTATTTTAGTTGCTAGAGAAACTCCATACAACCTAATCCATATCAATAACATGAAACTAATTACCGAAGCTGGTGGAATTATTTGTCCTGCTACGCCAAGTTTTTATAGCCTACCAAAAACCGTTGAAGAAGTTGCTCAAACAGTTGTAAATCGTGTAATTGATTTAATGGGTTTTGAAAACGAAAGTTATCGGTGGGGAAAATAATTGTTCAAGATTTGAGGTTGGCTGCAAAACTATTACCCCTTTATAAAAACTCAATATTCCGTTGAAAGTCTTTAAATTGTATTCGCTTGACTGCTGTTTTTTTAAGCACTTCATGAAAAATTTCTTCGGTAATTTCTTTCCACTCCTTTTTAGAATAATCCAACAACTTTTTGTTTGCCTTAAATTTAGGCTCTTGATTTACTAATGAAAATCTATTCCAAGGACAAACATCCTGACAGATATCACAGCCAAAAATCCAATCATTCAACTTTCCTTTTACTTCCTCTGGTATTATCTTATCTTTTAACTCAATGGTAAAATAAGAAATACATTTGCTCCCATCTACTACATTATTTGGTAAAATTGCACTTGTTGGACAAGCATCAATACAAATCGTGCAAGTGCCACAGTGGTCAGTTGTTTGAAAATCATAATCCAACTCTAAATCTAAAATGATTTCGGCTAAAAAAAAGAAAGAGCCTTGTTTTTGGTTGATTAACATGCTGTTTTTACCTATCCACCCCAAACCACTTTTTTTAGCCCATGCTCTTTCTAAAACTGGTGCAGAATCAATAAAAACACGAGTTTTTACTTCTCCTATATTGTCCTCAATAAAATGAACGATATCTTTCAATTTGTATTTGATTACAAAATGATAATCATTGCCATACGCATATTTCGAAATCTTAAATGTATCTTCTCTTTGTTGTTTTTCTGGATAATAATTAAACAATAATGAAATTACCGATTTAGCTCCAGACATCAACAGTTTTGGATTTAACCGTTTGTCGAAATTTTTTTCCATATAATGCATTTCTCCGTGCATTTTTTGGTTCAGCCATTTTTCTAATCGTGGAGCTTCTTCTTCTAAAAACTCAGCTTTAGCAATACCGCAAAAAGAAAAGCCCAAGCGTTTTGCTTCGGCTTTTATTTGTTTAGTGTATTTGGTAGTTAGCGTGTTCATTTATTTTATCCTGTCTAACACATCCCTCGCTCCCTTCTTTTTAGAAGGGAAGACATCCCTTCATCCCATTTCCCCGAATACCATTCCCTCCTATTTTAGGGAGGGTTAGGGAGGTGTTATTTTAAGTGTTTCCCGATTGCAAATTTGGAAAAGCTAAGATTCTTCGATAAACTCAATATGAAAAAGTATAACAAACAATTTATCAAAACAAATTCCCTTGATTCGGAGTTTTTAATTTTCCTAAATGATGATATGCTTTTTCGGTTGCTTCTCTTCCTCTTGGTGTACGCATTAAAAAACCTTCTTTAATTAAAAAAGGTTCGTAAACTTCTTCAATTGTTCCAGCTTGTTCACTTACAGCAGTTGCTATAGTTGTTAATCCAACTGGTCCTCCTTTAAATTTATCGATAATGGCTAAGAGAATACGATTGTCCATATCGTCTAACCCATATTTATCTACGTTTAGGGCATCTAACCCATAAAGTGCAATTTCTTTATTTATCCTTCCATCTCCTTTAACTTGAGCAAAATCTCTAACCCTACGCAACAAAGAATTAGAAATACGAGGCGTTCCTCTACTCCTTCTTGAAATTTCATCTGCTGCATTGCTATCAATAACAACATTTAAAATTTTTGCAGAACGATTAATAATGGTTGCCAATAAATCGGCATCATAATATTCTAAACGTGAAGTAATTCCAAAACGTGCTCTTAGTGGAGATGTTAGCAAACCTGTTCTGGTGGTTGCACCAATTAAAGTAAAAGGATTTAATTCTATTTGAACACTTCTGGCATTTGGACCAGAATCAATGAGAATATCAATTTTATAATCTTCCATGGCAGAATATAAATATTCTTCAATTACGGAGGACAACCGATGAATCTCATCAATAAAAAGTACATCTCCCGATTCGAGGTTAGTGAGTAACCCAGCTAAATCTCCTGGTTTTTCCAGTACGGGTCCTGAAGTAACTTTAAATCCTACTTTTAATTCGTTGGCAATAATGTGTGCTAAGGTTGTTTTTCCTAATCCTGGTGGACCGTGGAGCAAAACATGGTCTAAAGCTTCTCCTCTTTGCTCTGCGGCTTTTACAAAAACTTTTAAATTTTCAACTACACTGGCTTGTCCAGTAAAATCATCAAACGACAAAGGCCTCAATACCTTTTCTATTTCCCTTTCGGTAGAGCTTAGGTTTTCATCATTTGCATCCAAAAATTCGTTCATAATTCAAAGATAGTTTTTTTTGCCTTTCGACAAGCTCAGTATGACAAAAATCAATTAGTCTATTTCAAGTTCTTTTCCTGTAAATGTTCTAACGATTTCGCCTAAATAAATTTTTAATTTAATAACATATTCAGGTGAAGAGAATTTTTCTGTTATTCCAGGGCTTTTATAAAAAACTAATCGATACCCAACACCTGTTCCTATTCCAATCCATCGTATAATTTTATAATCAATCAACATTGCTGGCTCATAGGATAAAATAGCAGATTCATTGAGTTTAATTTTTTTCCCATTTACATCTTTATACTGATAACTTGCACTTCCAATGCCCAATTGTGTAGATAAGCTAAATTCCCATTTTTTGGTGTTGAAATAAACATACTCTATATAAGGTGAGAAATAAAAATATTCTAAATTAACAGGAATAGCAGTGTCGGCATCAGTTGTGTAGGTTGAATGTACAGGCAGCAGCATATCGTTTAATCCTAATCCTACTTTAAATTTTCTTCTAAAACTTAGTCCAATTTTTACACCTATCGTTTTCACCTTATTATCTCTAATAAATGAAACTCTATTGTCAAACTTTACATCTAGTTTCGGTTTAGTGTGAAAACTTTTTTTAAATTCGTTTTCAAAAATAACAGGCTCCTTTTTATCATCTTGAGCAAATAAAAAGTTGGGACAACTGAATAGAATGAAGTAAAATAAAAAAAGGCGGAATGAAGATGCGTTGTTATTTATTTTTGGTGGGTAGAAAAACATTAACTCTGTTTAGCTAATTTGTTTTTTTTATAATGTCGATAAATAAAATATCCTACAGTTGTTATTAAAATGTATGGAATCAAAATTAAATATAAAATTCCATTATTAATCCCTTTACCTAATGAGCCTCCCGATTTTAAGTCGGTTTCTAAAACAGCTTTACACATAGCACATTGAGAATATGCTGAAAGCTGAAAAGCAATGAATAGGATAACTAAAAGTATTTTTTTTGAAGTAATCATTTTTACAAATTTACCAATGATTTATTAAAAATCATCAGGAGCCTTTCATTTTCTCTGCTCAATCTCATTTTGCTTTACTCCTTTTAAAGGCACCACCTCTTCTTTAAAAATAATATCAATGGCATCGGTCAAATCTTCTTTCATTTCTTTGTAAATAGTGCCATCAAAAATTCCTCTGATGTGCCCTTTTTTATCAATTAAAATGAAATATTGTGAGTGTAAAAATCCTCCTGGTGCAACTTCATCTTTTTGAGCGTTGATAAAAAATCCTTTAAAAGCAACCTCATAAATTTTATCCTTATCTCCTGTTAAAAAATCCCAGTTTTTGGTATCGGCATGTACCCGATTTGCATATTCTTTTAATACCTCAACCGTATCATGTTCTGGATTAACGGTGATGGAGATAAACCTCAATTCTTTTCTATCTTTAAATTTATTTTGAAGATAGCCCATATTGGTCGCCATTTTAGGGCAAATGGTTGGACAGGTAGCAAAAAAGAAATCTGCAATATAAACACTTCCCAACAAATCATCACGGGTTACTTTTTTCCCATCTTGATTTAAAAATTCAAAATATGGTATTTGATGATAAATGGTATCATATTTTCCATCAGTAGTTACAACAGCTTCTTTTGGTCCGATGTATGGCAATCTGCTAAAATTATGTTTTCCAGTGTATAGCAATAGATAAAAAACTGATGGCAACAATAATATTGCTATCAAAATAAATGCTTTTTTATACTTTGCCCACATTGATTTAGTTTATAAAATCACAATAAATTGTACTCACTTTAAGGAGAATTAGTTATGGGGAGTTCTAAAAATAGCTTTTTTTATTAACACACCCCAACCCCTCTTAATAGAGGGGAAGTAATAAGTTAATTTTTAGAACTCCCCTTATTTTATTTAAAATAAATGTTTGAAGTAATCTACAAAAGTACCTTCCGTAAAAACCATATAAATTAAATACAAAGCCAGTAAAGTATAAGGAATTATTATGGTGTTTTGTAGAGCAGATTTTTCGTGTTTTAAGTGCATGTAATAGGCAACAATAAAATATGCTTTTGCAATAGTCATTACTATGAAAGTCATTTTTACGATGTGCCAATTTAGCCCAAAATCTTTCCACATAATACCCAAACAAACTTCAATAGAGGTGATTACCAATAATACAAAAAACATATTCCAAATCATTCTTCTGGTTTTTTTGCCTTCTTCCTCAGAATGATGAACTGCGTATTTATAAGGTTGTTCTGAATGTTCCATAATCAATAATTTTAATGTTATACTAAATAGAAGAAGGTGAATACAAATACCCAAACTAAATCTACAAAATGCCAATACAAACCAACTTTTTCGACCATTTCGTAATGACCACGTTTTTGATAAGTGCCCATAATCACATTAACAAATATGATAAAATTTAATACTACTCCACTAAAAACGTGAGTACCATGAAATCCAGTAATAAAGAAAAAGAAATCGGCAAAAAGTGGATGGCCATATTCGTTGTGTTTTAAGTTTGCCCCATGAATTTCTTGTCCATTTGCCAAAGCACTGGTCAATTCTTGTCCAGTTAACGAAATATATTTAGCGGTTGTTTCGGCACTTTCTTTCCAAGGTAATAATAAAACTTGTTTTGATTCATCAGCCCATCTGCCAATAATTCCTTGCGTTTGTGCAATGGTTCCATCGGGTAATGTGTAGGTGCCAATGCCTAATTGAAACGCACCTAATTCAGTTCCATGTATAAAATGA
>CAYHWX010000065.1:0-22377 GCA_964360245.1 uncultured Vicingus sp. | reverse complement strand
GATATCGGGAAATAGTTCTTGGATAGATCCTGGTATGCCATTTTTTCTAAAAAAATCGTACAAAATACAAACCCTACATTAGATGCTACCAATAAATAATATTATTTTCTTACTGTTTTTCTTATCTATATATTTATTATCCTAAACTAAATATTATAAAAATACGCCAATACTCTTGTTTTATGATTAATAATGAATAGGATGAATAAATAACAAAATGTACACAGAAAAAATCAGTTTTTACTATTTATTTTACTAGTAAATTAAAAGAGGTACAATTGTGTGCTACAAAAAAAATTAACTAATTACGAATACTATTATTGAGTGAGGGAATTAATTACATATTATAAAAGAACATGGCTTGCAATGAGCTTTATCACTGTATTTACATTCAGTTACGGGCAAACCGATAGTTTGTTAAATGAATTGAAATTGGCGAAGCATGATACCGATAAGATTCAGTTGATGTTAAAAATAGCAAGGCAAAAACTTTATGTTAATACCGACGAAGCTCAAGATAATACCGAAAAAGCATTGGCTTTAGCTGAAAATAAAAATTACAAAAACAAAAAAGATGATGCTTACGATATGTTGGGAATTGTTTTTACCATAAAGGGTAAATACAAACTTGCATTAGAAAATTATTCAATTGCTGTAAAAATAAATAAAGAGCTGGGTAATCAAATTGGCTTGGCGAAAACTTATGGTAATATCAGTGCGTTATATCAATATGAAGGAAATTTTGAAAAAGCGATGAAGGCACAAACCAAATCGTTAAAAATTTCTGAACACTTAGGAAATAAACTGGAGACAGCTACATCTCTCCTTAATTTAGGTAACCTCAACTCCATTCTTAAAAATTATAATCGGGCAGAAGATAATTACCGACAGGCAATTAAATTAAAAAAAGAACTACATTTAACTAACCAGCCGGAGATGGCTATCTTATACAATGATTTGGCAATTGTACTCTATCAACAAGGATATAAAGATAGTGCCATCAATTATGTAGAGCAATCATTGAAAATAAGTAAATCAATCAATTCATACTTAACAATAGCGGAGAGTATGAACATTTTGGGTGAAATTCATTATAAATCTGGAGAATTTGAAGCAGCTAAAAAAGATTTTTTACAAGCTCTCCCTATTATTGAACAGAGTGGTTATGGATTTGAACTGACAACAACATACTTATTTTTAGCTGAAGATTATGCTGCACTTAACCAAATAGATAGTGCAACCTATTACTTCCGAAAAATTTTAAATTCAAAAATAGTTGACGATAGACATTTATTGGATGTTTATATTGGTTTTACAAAATTGTTCATCAAAATTCATCAACAAGACAGTGCTCTTTTCTATTTTGAAAAAATGACATTTTTAAAAGATAAAACGTTGAATGCGGAAAAAATGAAAATAATTGAGCAAACACAAACTGAATATGAAACAGAAAAGTTAAACCGGGAAAAAGCTGAAGCTAAAGAACATATAATAGCAGTTGAAAAAAGTAGGTTATGGCTGTTAATAATTTGTTCTTTTTCATTAGGAGGAATTGCATTGTTGTTATTGTATATGCGACAAAGAAAAATAAGGGAACAGAAAAATAAAATTGAACTCGAGCAAAAAGCACTACGCTCACAAATGAATCCCCATTTTATTTTTAACAGCTTAAATGCAATACAAGACATGTATGTTGCTGGAGAAACTGATCTAGCAAATGACTATATGGGAGACTTTTCCGAGTTAATGAGGAAAATATTAGACAACAGTGGGAAAAATACTATCTCAATTAAAGAAGAAATAGACACCCTTCGTCTTTATTTACAAATGGAAAAATTGCGAAGTGGAAATTTATTGACATATGAAATAGAGGTTAATGAAAATATAGATCAATTTAATACATTTATGCCTCCGTTAGTAATACAGCCTTTTGTTGAAAATGCGGTATGGCATGGAATATTACCAAAAAAAGAGAAAGGAAAAGTAAGTGTGAAACTAAAAGTAAGAAACAAAAAATTAGTGTGTACTGTTGAAGACAATGGAATAGGGTATAAAGAAAGTATAAATAATAAGAAAACCATTAAGCATGAAAGTAAAGGAATAAAATTGACCGAGCAGCGATTAGGAGCAGTGGTAAAAATAGAGGAACTAAACCCAGGCACAAGAATAACATTAATAATACCAATTTGATAAGAGCAATAATCATAGATGACGAACAACGAGCAAGGCACTTGTTACGTAATTTGATTGAGCAAAACTTCAGTTCTATTATTGAAATAGTAGATGAAGGAGATGATGTTGACACAGGTATAGAAGTGATAAAAAAACACCAACCCGAACTCGTTTTTCTGGATATTAAAATGCATAATGGGAGCGGATTTGATTTGTTGCAACAACTAAAAGAAGTGAACTTTGAAGTAATTTTTATTACTGCATACGACCAATATGCAGTAAAAGCATTTCAGTTCTCAGCTTTTGGTTACCTAATGAAACCGATAAGAATAAAAGAATTGAGTACCGTTGTTACCAAGTTAAAAAATCGAATTCTGCAATTGAAGGAAGGATCAGATAAGCGTTTGAAGGTATTGGTAGAAAACTATGGAGATGATCGATTGATGAAAAAATTCGTTATTTCTAATAAAGATGGATTTAAAGTATCGAATATAGAAGATATTATTCGTCTAGAAGGTGACGGAAACTATACTAATTTTATTATACAAGGAAGCACTAAAGTAATGACGAGTAAAAGTTTGGGTGAATATGAGGAACTATTGAACGACCATGGATTTTTTCGGATTCACCAAAGTACAATCGTAAACCTAAGGCATGTAAAGGGTTTCTTAAAGGAATCGGGTAATAAAGTTGAGATGAGTGATGGCAATAGTTTTAGTGTAAGTCGCCATAGGAAACCGGGTTTTCTCAAGCGATTTTTTTAAAAAATATTTTTTATGCACATTTTATCTACGCTAAAATTTACTAAACCTTATCCTTAAAATAAGCGTATTTTAATAAAACATCCATGCTAATAGTTTTTAAGGCTTTTTCGTTGGTAGCTTCTAACACAACTTTTTATCAGCATTATTTTTCATAAACCGCCTTAAATCGTTCGGCACCCAATTTAGAGGATTGTAATTGTTAAATTTACATTTGTAACTAACAAAACAAGTCATTTACGGTTGTTTTTTAGCGTTCGGCAGTTACAATTGTATTTCTTTTTATCAATTTAACTATTAATTTTTATATAATACTAATTATCAGATAATTTATATAACTTATATAAAGTAGTAAATCAATAAATAATAAACAAATATTGCCTTATTTACATTTGTAAACTAATAATAAACTTTGTTTTGTTTACAGTTGTAACTATCTTTACATTTTACAAATGTAACACCTAAAAAATGATGAATTTAATAGACCGATTAAAGTACATTATGAAGTTAAATAATTTATCGGCATCTGCTTTTGCCGACGAAATTGGTGTGCAACGTTCCAGCATTTCTCACCTCCTATCCGAACGTAACAAACCTAGTTTAGAATTACTTCAAAAAGTATTGATAAAATATCCTAAAATAAATGCCGATTGGTTAATTTCTGGAAATACCAAAGTTGAATCTTCTAGTTTGCTTCATCCACCACCAATTATAAATCCGGTTGAAAAAATAAGCGTACCTCCTACCCCAACTGTAGTAAATACGAATAAGCAAAAGCAAATAAAAAAAGTGGTCATTTTTTATTCCGATAATACGTTTGATGAAATAGTTAGTGGAAGTTAATCTGCGAAAGAGATGATTCTATAACACACCCCTTTAATCCCCTCTTTTTAGAGAGGAAAAAATTAAGCACCTCGTTGTAGTTGGTTTTCTTGAAGTGAACGTTCATAAATATGAACAACAGGTTTAAACTTAGTTCTTATTAAAGCCCACCGATCAGGATATTGCTGAAACAAGAAACTCATCTTCTTCTGATGTTTCTTTAAAATATCAGAGATAGCTGCTGGAGAAACTTTTGGGAAACATTGCTCACCAATGTTTAATCCGGTAATTCGTTCGTTTTTAGATAGGAGTATTTTAGCTGCTGCTTCATACTTGTCTAAAAACAAAAGCGTTTTGTTTAAATGCTCTTGTTTGATGGTTATTGAGGATTGATTGGTAATATTGTTAAGAACTAAGTCGTTAACCGATATTTCGTAAAAATTGGTAGGGGCATATTTGTTTAAAATAATTTCTAAACTATTGGTAAAAATTTCCTCTACTTTGGCTAAGGAAAGGTTTAAGCCGTTTAATTTAGCAATAGCATCATTTGACAAAACAAATTCAATATCCTCTTTCTCGGTCAATTGATGAAGCAAATAAGTGTAAATTGACTTTGCTTGCTCCAACCGTTCCTTTTTTAATTGATTAATTTCTCCTTGCAAATGGCTGTCATTGTACGTATTTGCTATTTTTTTGTGAATGGCTCCATCACTTTTATTGGATTGCAGAATGAGTTGAACCTGGTTGTACAATAAATTCTGTATCACTTCTTTAACTGTTACTGCCATTGCCTCATCGGTATTTGATAATTTAAAATTGGCAATGTTGTTTTTAAAATAAAAGTAGAGCACATCGTAATTTCCATCGGCATCGTTTAAAAAACGAAGTTCTAACACCGAACTTTTTTCTTCGTCTGCAAAAGTTAATTGACCAATTTCTTGGTTACCTATCTCAAAAGGAACTTGATTGGTTGGAATCCAATTGGCTCTTTTTTTCGATTTCCGTAGGTTTTCAATAAAAGTAACATCTTCAAAAATTAAAGGAGTAAGTTCATTTTCAAAACGCTGAACTTCACTGTTTTTAGTAGTTGAGTTATAAAATACGGCAATACATTTCTCTAATCCGCTCACCATTTGTTTGGAATTTTCCAACACAAAATAATAAGGAGAAGTCAAAAATGTATATCGTTTGATCATCACAATAATTTAAACGCTTAAATATATAACTTAAATTTAAGTTATACAAATTTAATTCAACTTAAAAATAAATTTAAGCAAAACAACTACTTAAACGAAAAAATAATTCAAAAAATTGCTTGTTTATTTGTATCAAAACAAGTGATATGAAAAATTACAACCAAAATAATACCTATCAAACTTCTAAAGAATACTATTATCAAGTATTAAAAAAAGAGAAAATAAACTTAAATTCAAGTAAAGAACAACTTAACGTATTTGACCAACAACTTGAAAAGTTTTTAAAAATAACTTACCGATTTTTTAATCCATTTTTTGCCGCAGATGATGTTCCAAAAAGTTATAAAAACGAATATGCCAACTCTACTATTGATAAAGAGTTTGATGAGAAAATAAACAGTCATATCCCCTCTTGGTTACGGGTTATTATTGACTTTTTCATGAGCATTTATCGGTTATTGTTTCCTACTAAAAAACTTTATTCTTTGGCGGAAGGAATAAAGAATTTTAGTGTTACCAATAAATTTCACAGCCTTTCAATATCAAAAATTCTTACTAATTTCTTCACCTTAAATTCATCTCCTTAACTTTTCAATTCGTACTTTTGCAGTGATGTATAAGTATCTTTTAAGACCTTTACTATTCTGTTTCCAGCCCGAAAAGGTTCACTATGGCGTTACTGGTTTTCTAACTTTTTTTTGTGGTATTCCTGGATTTTCTGCTTTATTGAGAAGCATTTATGCTTACCAACACCCTAAATTGGAACGAAAACTTTTTGGATTAACTTTTAAAAATCCAGTTGGCTTAGCTGCAGGGTTTGATAAGGATGCTCGATGGTTTAATGAATTAGCCAACTTTGGGTTTGGGTTTATAGAAATAGGAACGTTAACTCCAAAAGCACAAATAGGCAATCCAAAACCCCGTTTGTTTAGAATTGCAGAAGACGAAGGATTAATTAACCGAATGGGATTTAATAATTTGGGAGCTGAAAATGCGATACGACGCTTGAAGAACAAAAAAACTAACATTATTATCGGTGGTAATATTGGTAAAAACACTGCGACACCAAATGATGATGCTTTAGCTGACTACATCGCTGATTTTAATATTTTACATGATTATGTCGATTATTTTGTGGTTAATGTTAGTTGTCCTAATGTGAAAGATTTAACCAAATTGCAAGACACTCCTTTCCTACTCTCCTTGTTGGACGAATTAAAACGAATCAATGCAACCCATCAACAACCAAAACATATTTTGTTAAAAATTGCTCCGGATTTGAACAACAGTCAGCTCGATGAGATTATTGAACTGGTTGCTGACACAAAAATTGATGGTATTATTGCTACCAATACCACTACTTCCAGAGAAAATTTGAAAACGGATAAAAATATAATTAACGAAATTGGCAACGGAGGTTTAAGTGGTTTTCCCTTAAAAAATCGCTCTACAGAAGTCATTCGATATTTGGCTGAAAAATCAAACAAAGCTTTTCCTATTATTGGAGTTGGAGGAATTCATTCGCCTGAAGATGCGCTAGAAAAATTAAATGCTGGAGCAGATTTAATACAAATTTATACAGGTTTTATTTATGAAGGACCAGGTTTGGTAAAGAGAATTAATAAAAAGATAGTAGCAGAAAAAATAGTTAATTAAAGAATATTTAATAATTTTCTAATCCAAAATTAAAAGAAGAATAAAAAACAATAAAATCATGAATTATCCAAAAAAAGTAACCATAGGTGATATTACTGTTAGAGACGGATTCCAACATGAAGAACAGTTTATTCCAACAGCAGCAAAATTGTGGGTATTAGAACAGCTTATTTTAGCTGGTGTCAAACATTTAGAAGTCACCAATTTTGGTAATCCAAAAGGAATGCCCCAATTTAAAGATGCTGACCTCCTATTTAAAGGAATCCGAACCAGCAAAAACGTTCAGCATTTGTTAAGTGGTGTTAGTTTAACAGCTGTTACTATTCGCGAACAAGCTGTAGAAAGGGCAATACAAGCCAAGTTAGATGGTTATGGACCGGATCGAATTTTATTTATGGTTTCCACCTCAGAAACACATCACATTAAAAATTCTGGCTTATCGTTAGCTGATTATTGGAAAATGTGTGAAAAGTATATTCCAATGGCACATGCCGCAGGAATGAAAGTGAATGGAACAGTAAGCACCATTTGGGGTTGCCCAATGGAAGGTCCAACTGAGATGAAAAAGGGAATTGAATTTGCTGAACGATGGTTAGCCATTGGTGCAAACGATGTGGAGCATGCCGATCATGATGGTTCTGCTTCGCCAAATAGAGTTTATGATTATTTCTCGATGTTATTAGATAAAATTCAAAATCCACAAAAACACATCGCTCATTTTCATGTAACCAGAGGATGGGGAACAGCAAATGTGTTGGCTGCATTACAAGCAGGTATGACCAATTTCGAATCAACTTTAGGTGGTTTGGGTGGACAACCTGCTAATTTTGTTGATGGAGTTCCTGTTTCTGGAACTGGAGCTTATTATTACAAAGATGCCAGTGCTGTTGGTTTGGTTCAAACCGAAGACATGGTGGTGATGATGGACGAAATGGGCATTGATACTGGATTAGACATTGATAAAATATTAGAAACTGGTAAAATGGTAGAACGAATTGTTGGAAGACAACTTCGTTCAGAAACTTTAAGAAATGGAAGAATACCAAAGAGTCTAAGTGGAAAAAAAGATACCCCATCTACCCATGAAAAAAACTTAAAAACTTTAATTATTTAACGATGGCAAAAAAGATAGACTTAACTACTGTTAGAAAACTTAAAATCGTTGAGTGTCCGAGAGATGCCATGCAAGGAATAATCCCTTTTATCCCTACTGCAAAGAAAGCAAAATACATTAATACTTTACTTAAAGTTGGTTTTGACACCATCGATTTTGGGAGCTTTGTCTCTCCAAAAGCAATTCCACAATTAAAAGATTCGGCTGAAGTTTTAGCTATGCTAGACATGAGTCAAACCACCACTAAGTTATTGGCAGTAATTGGCAATGTAAGAGGTGCAACTACTGGAGTTCAGTACCCAGAAATTTCTTATTTTGGATTTCCATATTCTGTTTCAGAAACTTTTTTAAATAGAAATCTTAATTCAAGTATAGAAAAATCTACCACCGCCATAAAAGATATTTTGGAGATTTGCGATAAAAATAAAAAAGAGTTGGTTGTTTATATTTCAATGGGATTTGGAAATCCTTATGGCGATGAATTTAATGTTGATATTGTATGCGAGCAGGTGGAACAATTATACCAAATGGGAGTTCGTATCATTCCATTATCAGACAAGATAGGATGTTCAAATCCTCAACTAATAGCTGATTTATATTCCACCTTAATCCCAAGATATCCTGAAATAGAATTTGCATTCCATTTACATACTTCTGTAGTTCATTGGTACGGAAAAGTTAATGCAGCTTATCAAAATGGATGCAGAAGGTTTGATACCGTAATTAATGGTTTGGGTGGCTGTCCAAATGCATTAGTTGGACAATTAGTTGGTAACCTAAGAACTAGCAATTTATTAGAATTTATGGAAACTATTGGAGTTGAAACGAATATTAACGAGGAGGCATTTTTACAGTCATATATGCAAGCTTTAAGAACATTCCCTACTGCTAAACTAGCAAAATAATATATATCTATAAAGTTGAGAGGTTGAATTATAATGTATGGTTTTTGCAACCAAGTCAGCAATCTACAGTCGGCAGTTAGCAAAAGAACAACACGTTGTAGAGACCTTTGTCAACTGAAGATTGAGGACTGCCAACTATATATACAGACTCTAATTAAATAAATAACTATAAAAATGATTGTAACTGAATTTAGTGAGACCTGTCAACTTTATACTGATTTTCAAATTTGGGAAATAGAAAACTTGGATGCCTTTTTTAAAGGAAATGAAATATTAACTACCATTTTTTTCGATCATTATAAAATTGATGTGAAGGAATTAAAAGAAAAAAGAAAAGAAATTAAAGACAGTGACATGGATATCATAACTAAGCTGCTAAGTTTTGTCGACAATAAGTCATTTTTCATTTTCACACTACATAATGAAAACCATTTAGAATTGGTTAAAATGCAACAACTAAAAATCATGAATTTTGGGGTTAACATTGAGGAAGTGAAAGGTGATTGTGTTTATGTCGTAATTATGGATAAGAAAAAATAAAAGCAAAATCTTTATTTTCACTTTACACTTATTTTCAACGCTTATTTCATCACATACTCAATGTTACAATTATACTTTATTAGCTCTTTAATTGCTTGTTGTGTTTCCTTCGGTAAATATTTTAATTGACTATTTGACTTCATTTTGAAGATTCTTTTGAATTTAACCTTAATCAAATAATTGCTAACGTAATTACATTTGCTTAAGTAATATATGCGACTTGTTTGGCTCATTTAGTTAGTTATTAAATTAAACTCACTAATTTTTATTAAATTTCTTAATAAAATATTGAAACTTAAAAGTATAAAAAAAGTTGATAACCTTTTACGTTAAGAGTAAGTTTATTGTAAATTTTTTTTAAATTTGTAGTGTTATTGGTTCTCGAATTTAAAGTTCGAGATTAATAGGGAATTAGGTGAAAATCCTAAACTGTACCCGCAGCTGTAAGCTCTGCATGTTTTTACACTAAGTCACTGACTAATCCTCGGGAAGACGTAAAAATAAGGAGCGAGTCAGAAGACCTGCCTTTAACAGTTATGCGCAAGCATAACAAGCTTTCGGGGTTAAAGGCGAAGATTTATTCAAAAAAAATCCTTCACTAATTACATCCCGGTTTATTTTATTAACTAATTTAAAATTTAAACCGATGAAAAAAAATTACAAAATGGCAGGATTAACTTGTCTTGGATTACTATTATCCATACAAAATAGTAACGCACAATTTGCTGATTTCGAAAATCTAACCTTACCAGCCGAATCGTATTGGGATGGTTCTGATTTAAGTGGAACGCACAACAATGGAACTTTTTATTCGGAGTTTGTAACAGGAGATATTACTTTTCCTAATGTTTTTGATACTACTTTTGGAATGCCAGGCTATTGGTTAGAAGGATTTGCTTTTTCCAATAAAACTGATTCAGTTACTTCAGGTTTTGGAAACCTATATAGTGCAAGGGCAGGAAGTGGTGCAAATGGCTCAAGTAATTATGGTATTTCAACCAATAATTCGTCTATGAAAATAAACAACCTAAGTGGTTATAATTCTTTACAAATTGGTATTACCAACTCTGCTTACGCCTATTATAGCATGAAAGATGGTGATGCTTTTGCCAAAAAATTTGGAGGTGCAACTGGTAACGACCCTGATTGGTTTAAAGTGACCATCAAAGCATTTTCTAATGGTAATTTTCAAGACAGTACAGATTTCTTTTTAGCTGACTTTCGTTTTTCGAATAATGCACAAGATTACATACTTAAAGATTGGGGATATGCATTAATAATTACTTCTAATCCTATTGATAGTGTCTTTTTTGAACTAAGTTCTTCTGATGTTGGAACATGGGGAATGAATACTCCCGCTTTTTTTGCTTTAGATGAACTTACACTAGCTATTTTTAGTGGTATTGCTGAAACAAATTTAATTGATTTTAAGTTGTATCCTAATCCTGCTTCTGTTACATTAAATATTAATAATACTGCAGTTATTGAAAGCGTTACTATTTCAGCCATCAATGGACAAATTCTTAAGAACTATGAAAATGTTAACTCCAATCAATTGAAAATTGATGTAGTCGATTTAAGTTCTGGGGTTTATTTCATTCAGCTAATTAGTGGAGGAATTCCTCACGTTCAAAAATTTATAAAAGAGTAAGACTAATTATCAAACCTAACAGGATTTAATAACCTGTTAGGTTTAAACTATTACATCATGAAACTCTCAGCTATGTTTTTGACTACATCATTTTTAATTTTCAATTTTCAATTAATTGGTCAAGGTCCTTATGCTCCGCCAGTTGGACAAATAGGTTCTACCGCCATTTATAAAGACTCTACCATATTGGTATCTTGGGCTACCAATGCTATTATAGAAAGAGGTTGGCAAGATATTTCCGATACTTCTTTAGGTAAAGTTACTGCTGGAAACGATACTTCTGCTACTGGGAAATCAGGTGTAAATGGCGTAGTTAGTTTAGGGGATGGAGGCTTTGCTATATTAACTTTTGATGGCAAAATTTATGATGGTTTTGGTGCAGATTTTGCAGTTTTTGAAAACTCTTTTGATGGCTTATTTCTAGAATTAGCTTTTGTTGAAGTGAGTTCTGATGGAGTTAACTTTTTTCGATTTGATGCAGTTTCTTTAACTGATACTGCTGTTCAAATTGGAACTTTCGGAAATTTAGACGCTACCAATCTGAATAATTTTGCAGGAAAATACGTAGCCCAATATGGAACTCCTTTCGATTTAAACGAATTGGCTGGAACACCTGGATTAGACATTAATAACGTCACTCATATCAAGGTAATTGATGTTGTTGGTTCATTAACAGAGCCTTTCTATACTTTTGATTCACAAAACAATATAATTAATGAACCTTGGTCCACCCCTTTTCCAGTTGGTGGTTTTGATTTGGATGCAATTGGAGTAATTAATTTCATTCCAACCGCCATTGAAGATTTTGGGAAAATCCTTACTATTAATTTATATCCCAATCCCACTCAAAACACCATTCATCTTGACTTAGGTGCCAAAATTAGCTGTAATTACACCATTGTTGGTTTAAGAGGAGAAGTGTTGTTAACTGGAGAAATAAATAGTGAAAAAAATGAATTGGATATTAGCAATTTAAAGGCAGAAGTTTACTTTATAAAGCTCCGATCTGAAGGAAAGTTTTTCGTTAAAAAAATTATTAAGCAATAAGCTTTGAAATCACTTGTCATCATAACCTTATTAATTTTAATGGTAGCACAGACTGCATTTTCACAAAATATTTCCGATACCATTAACTTTAGCCCCGTAGAAATAATTGCCAATAAAATTCCTGATTCCTTTAAAATCAGCTCTTTTGACTCGATTAGTTTACAGCAATCAGAGAATTTAGCCGATTTAATCAATAATAATTCGAGTGTTTTTATTAAATCGTATGGAGCAGGTTCTTTGTCATCCATTTCTTTTAGAGGAACTGGTGCTTCTCATACACAAGTATTATGGAATGGCATTGCCCTTAACTCACCAATGAACGGACAAATTGATTTTTCGCTCTACCCCACATTATTTTTTGATAATGCTGAACTGCATCATGGTGCAAGTGGTTTGATTGATGGCGAGGGTGCTTTAGGTGGTAGTGTTGTGTTAAACAATCAAGAACAGTTTAATAGCCAAACTAAAATCTCATTGAATCAACTAATTGGAAGTTTTGGAAATTATACCTCTGCCGTCCAATTAAAGACTGGAAATAAACAATGGTTTTATGAAACGCAAGTTTATGATAAAAAAGCTCAAAATAATTTTAGCTACACCAATATAACCATTAAAGATAATCCTACGGAACAAATGAAAAATGCTGTTGTCAACCAATATGGCATTCAACAAGCTATTTATCGGAAATTTAAAAATAGCACCATTGGAGCAAGGATTTGGTATTTTAATAGCGATAGACAATTGCCTTCCAATTTAACACAATCAGAATTAACGAGTGAAAACCAAAAAGATGAATCCTATAGGGCATTAATTGAATGGAAAGGTTTGGCAACTAAATTTCAATATCAAATCTCCTCTGCATTAATAAAAGATTTGCTAGTTTATGAGAATAATACAGCTACTATTTATTCAAAAAATACTTCTTATCTATTTGATAATAATATAAATACATCTATTTATTTTGATTATAAGTTTAAGATTATAAATAACTTAAATTTAAAGTATGAAATGGCAGACGCAGATGGGTATGTTCAACCACATAAAAGAGTAAATGCAAGTTGGTTATTAGGTATCAATAAAAGTTTTAATAGGTTATCCATTGATGTTTTTAATAGAACAATAGTAGTTGGAGAAAGTTTTAAAAATATTGCTCCAGGTATTGGATTTCAATTTAAACTTTTAAACAAAGAAGATTTTTTTGTGAAAACAAACGCAGGCATCAACTACCATTACCCTACTTTTAATGACTCGTATTGGAATCCTGGAGGAAACGAAAACCTAAAACCAGAATATGCCAAAATGTTGGAAGGCGGTTTAAGTTATGCTAAATCAATAAATCAGTTAACCTTAAAAACGGAATTTACAACATTCTATTCCTTTGTAAAAGATTGGATAATTTGGTTACCAACAGCTGGTAGTTATTGGAGTCCAACCAATTTAAAAGAAGTTGAAAACAAAGGAATTGAAGTCGGTTTAAATTTATCGACTAATTTTAAAAGATGGAATTTTAGTGGAAAAATAAATTATGCCTACACCGAATCTACTAATAGGAATGCTAAAAACGATTTTGACAATTCGGTTAACCAACAATTAATTTATGTTCCCTATCATAAATTGAGTAGTTCTTTACAGTTAAAATACAAATCATTACAGTTGATATACACCTACAATTATACTGGAGAACTTTTTATAACAACGGATAATAATTGGTATATGCCAGCTATTTTTATTTCAACTATTTCTTTATCCAACCAATTTATCATTCACCCAACATGGAGTATTTCAGGTGCTTTTAGCATTAATAACATGTTAAATCAAGAATACCAATCTATCGCCAATCGACCAATGCCTGGAAGAAACTATTTACTGAGTGTATTCATTAATTTTACTAAACAATGAGTAGATTATTTTTATTCCTAACCGTGCTTACCCTCTTTTTTTCGTGTAAAAAAGATAAAATCGGTCCTCAATGTATTTCTTGTGAAGAAAACCCTATCAACAATACTAGTAATAGCGATGTGTTAATTATTAATGAAGGGAATTTCGGATGGGGAAATTCTTCTTTATCAGTGTACAACAAATCGAATAATCAAGTATCGCAAAATGTATTTTGGCAGCAGAACAATGGTTTAGCATTGGGTGATGTTGCTCAATCGATGTGTCAATTTAATGGCAAAGGATATATTGTTTTAAATAACTCCTCTAAAATTGAAGTGGTCAATATGTCTAATTTTATTTCAACGGCAACAATTACCGGATTTAACTCTCCTCGCTTTATTTTACCAATAAACAACGCTAAAGCTTATGTAACTGATTTGTATTCCAATTCCATTCAAATTGTTAATTTAAATACTCAAACAATTACTGGAAATATTGCAGTTAGTGGTTGGACAGAAGAATTACTTATTTATAACGATACGGTTTATGTGTGTGATGTAACCAACAATCAACTATTAATTATTAATCCTCAAAACGACCAGTTAGTAAGTAGTATTCCTGTTGGTGAAAATCCGAGTAGTTTGGTGATTGATAAAAATAACAAAATATGGATTTTATGTGATGGAGGTATTAGCTCCACCAACCCTCAATTGATACAATACAACCCAGCTAACAGAACAATTGAACAAACTTTTATTTTTCCTGCTATTTCTCAATCCCCAAACCATCTTAAAATTAATGCAGTTGGAGCTGTACTTTATTTTTTAAACGATGGCGTTTATCAGTTTAACATTTCAGATAATAACTTGCCTAGTTCTCCAATAATACCAAGCAATAGTACTATTTTTTATGGATTAGGAATTGATCCTACTAACAATGACATCTACGTTGCTGATGCAATAGATTACGTTCAAAATGGTATAGTGTTTAGATACAACGCTGCAGGAGGATTGATTCATCAATTTAATGCAGGAATTATTCCCAATGGTTTTTTGTTTATTCAATAAATACCAAATATGTGAAACTTTTTATTGTTTTCTCTTAATAAATGGACTACTTTCAAAGCATACACTCTCCTCATTCATTAACCATTTATAATTAACCATTATTTCAGTTTCTTTTTCTCTTTTGCAGGTGGCAAAAAGTTTTCGCCTGTTATCACTGATTTTCCTGTTTTAGATTCTAACTCTTTTCGGGCATTTTTTGCTACCGCACCACCTTTTTTACTTGCTTTTGCATTCTCGGTTAATCCTTTTGCCTTTTCGCTATCAGCAATTTGGCGGGTAGAAAGTTCTGCCAATGCTGTAAAAATCAGTTCGGCTTCACTCATATGGTCTCTCAGGTTTTGTGATTTTAAGCCTTTCAATTGTTTATGCTGTTTTACGGTTAAATCCGTCCATTCTTTGTGTATGATGTTGGTTAGCATGGCAAATTCATCTTGTTCTTTAATGCCAACATCTTTCCAATAATCGGTGAGTTTATTTCTGGTTTCCTGTCCAGTCATGCGTTGCTGAATCCATTTTTCGCTACGCCCCAGTTTTTGCCAGTTTTCTCTTGCTCTATCCAAACTTTGGGCAGGATCTGCAATTTCTTTCATTCGTTCATAACCAACTTTTGCTAACCATTGTTTAAAGGGTTCTGCTTTAGGTGATGGAATGGATTGTATGATACGCAAAAGTGTTTCCGTATCTGCTACATCGGTTTCACGCATTTTTCCATCGGCAGCATTTAATTTCAACTGTCGACAAATTGTCGACAGTTCAAGCCCATCTTCACTTTTGACCCTTTGTTTCATTTTATACCAATAATCTCTCGAATTTACACTATCAGTTAATATCTCCACTACATCAATTATCGAAAAATACCATTTTTCAAGATTTTCGTCCCAATGGGTTCTCACCTTTTTCGATTCAAATAATTTAATACTTTTCATTGTTTCTAATTATTTCTCTTTGCAAAAACTTCGTCTAAATGATATTGCATTGCAGTTTATTACGCTAAACTCGAACTAGCGAACTAACTACTCATTTTCTACTCGCTGGAGCAGTGGGCGATTTACTACTGAACTTTCCACGAAGAAGGAAGTTTCCAATTGTGATATTCTAATATTTTCATTTTAAGAAATTTATTTTATACTGTCATTTTATACATAAGACTAAGAAATAATTTAAGGAAATAATTTTTTATTGCTCTTAATAAAATCTGGGGCTATATCTTTTATTCGAAAATCATTAACACAATAAGCATTGATAATGTGTATTAAATTTGTAAGAGTTAATGGAATTCTTATTCCATCAATAAAAATATTATGAAGAACTAACGTCCTATCAACTTTATATATTTCTTTAGCTAATTTATTATCACTATTCAGTATTTCAACTATTCGATTATCTAATTCTGATTCTTTAAGTCTCAATCTAAATTTGGTTCTCAACATTGCCGCCCAGTTCTTATTTTTATAATGACTATAAGAAAGTTTTTCAAAAATTGCTATAATCGACCAATCATTTGTTACAAGAGAAGCGTATACTCCATTAAAAATATGCGAAATATCAGATTGATTTATCCAATCATTTTTACACTTATATCTCAAATCATGCTCTACTTCGTGCCACCCTTCGGATAAAACTGTCCTTAACTGAACTTCGTAAGTTGTGTCTATATAATTATATTTAGAAATTGCCAAGTCGAATGCTTCTTTAGCTTCCACATCAGACATTTTAAAAACTAAATTAATTCTATGTGGTTCAAATGTATTAATAGCTTTTTCATCAATAGTTTCATCAAAGAATGGGAATCTTTTCTTAATAGCATTACAAACAATAGGTAAATCATCATCAAAATAGACTGCTATTCTTATTCCAATTAAATCCTGCATTTTTTTATTTTCATTGCTATTTTCATAATCCTTAGAAATAAGTTTTTTTTCTATTGATTCAACTGATTTTGCTCTGGCAAATATTCTAAAGAATATACCACTTCTTTGCAGTTCGTCATCAATCCTATAACTTATGTCTCTTGCTAAACGGTCAATTCCTAAATTCATATTATTGAAATTCTTTCTTTAACATATTGTACTTTATTAATCTCAATAAACACGTCAAAACCAATTACCTTAATTATTTTTTCTTTTTCTAATTTTTCAATTACAGAAGCAACAATGCGTTGTTCGGATTTATCAATTTTTTTCATTAAATACAATAATCGTTGTGATTTATGTTCGTTGTTTATTTTATATAATTCTTTTAATATTTTGTTTTCAATTTGCTCAATTTCATTTATCTCTGTTTCATCATTATTTAAATAAGACAAAACATTGCAATCTTTTTGAGTACATTTAATAAGAATCGAATTATGGTAATCATTTAAATAATCCATGTCTTTTATAATGCATTTGTCGAAATTACATTCGATAAAACTTACAGAATCAAATGCTTGAACAAAAAATATACAGTTTTTAAATTTACAGTTAATGAAAACTGATGATGTTATCGTGTATTCAGTATTAAATTCAATTTTAAAAATATTCAGTGATTGAAAAATTGTTTGCTCATAACTTCTTTGAAGTCTTCCCTTTAAAGTAGTATCAAATGAAAATAATGTATTTTTTTCAAATCTATCTCTTAATGCTTCAATTTTATTCCATAATATTCCTTTATTAACTTTATTTTGCACCCTATATGCAGTAGCTCCAAGTTCAACCATATATGAAGAAAATGAATTTTCAATTTCTGTTGGAGATAATTCACTCATTATTTCGCCAATGAAAATACCGAATATAAATTCATTAATAAAACCAACTTCGTTTTCATCTTTACCTTTTCTATCCAATAAAGCATGTGTAATCAATTTATCTGCCAACCATTCTACATTTTTATCATTTGGATAAAGTTTTAATGAATCTTCCAAAATAGCCTTATTTTCTTCAATAATTATTTCTCTAAAAAAAGTTCTTTCTGCTGAAGAAAGGTCGAATTTTATCAATAATTTGACTACATTTTTAAATATATTATATTGATTTTCTGGACTTATTTTTAATTCATGTCTTATTATTTCACGCTCCAAAAGTGATGTAAAGTACTTAGTAATTATAGAATCAGGTTCATTTACATGCTCTGAAAACTCATTGATTTTTAAATTTCTTAGGTAAGTTAGTAGAACAGGGTTTGCTATATATTCAACAGGAAATTGGTTTTGTTTTATTAATTCATGTTTACTTTGTTCAAGCCAATCTTTTATTCTTGGCACCTCAATTGAAAACCTTGTAACATCGAATTCATTATTCCATTTTGAATACCAAGTATTAAACTCTTCCCCTGCAAATATTGCTGTTTTTCTAGATGTAAGTATTATTTTAGCATTATCTTTTAATAGATATCCAATTGTATCAAGCATTGTTTCAACTTCACCAAATACTTTCTCTTTTTCAGAAATAATAATCTCCGATTTATTGAGCAATTCATCAAAACCGTCAATTATTAAAGGAATTCTACCTGTATGAATCTCATGTGTTACTAATGTTGAATCTAAAAATGGATACTCTCTATCTATTTCATCCAATAAGATGTAGCGAAAAATGTTTGCACCTCTGTTTCTTGATAACACTGTCATCAAAGGATTTTCACATAAATTGCAATCTAAAAGTTTTTTTAATATTTCATAAGCTGTACAAGTTTTTCCATATCCCGCCGACGCTTCAATTATTAGAAGCTGTGGTTTGGATACTCTAAATCTCTCTAAAATCTTATTAAGTAAATCATTAGTGTTAATAGGTTCATTATTAATGCTATATGGAGAGTCAATATATTCATATTTAAAACCACCATTAAGTCGTTTTTGAGTATTTGTAAAATTATTATAAAAATTAGCTATTCTCTTTTTTGTTGCTTCATAGGCAAAAAAACTTCTGTATAACTCAGTTGCAACCTCATTGTCATTGTTATACTCTTTTATTTGAGTAGCAAATCCGCTATCTCCATATTCAGTTTTGATTTTTTTACATAATTCTATAGTGTCAGGTGCATTATCCAATGGAACTATATCTGCACCAAAGTATCTACCCTGTTCATATAGGTATAAGCAAACATTATTGCCTTTAAATTCTTTTTTATAACCATATTTTGAATATAGTTTGTCTATTGCATCAACATTAAGCTTCATTATATTACTTATATTTTAAATTTGTAAATCGATAAATAAATACACAAAACATATTATAGCCCTTGTACAACCTCATTGCAAAGCTGTCGTATAGGTTTCTTTTCAATATTTCTTTTTTCTGTTCTTTCACAATGGTTTACTTTTCATTTTATCGATGTCGTCCCTGCCTTTTTACACTTGGCTGCCAACATCTCAGTTAACACATACCTACGTGTATTTGTTTGTTGCTCTATAAAGTTATTTATCATTTAATCATCTTCAAATAGTGCTTAATTTGTATGATTAAATATTCCATGGTTTTATTTTTGTCAACATCAATGGTGAGGTCGCAAACAGAATCCCTGTAACATCCATTTGCTCCTACTTTAAATTTAGCTTGAGACAAGGAGGTGATATATTCGATAGGGAAACATTCTTCAATACTTAAGTCTATTAGAATGCTGTAAGGTTTCTCAATAAAATTTTTTACATCTATGCCACCAGGAATTAATCGTTTAGATAAGTTTCTATTGTCGAAAAAAACATAGTTTAAATGAGGTTTAACAATGTCTGATGAATCTTTAGAATTGATATAACCTATCGACAAAACATCTTTACGTTCTTCTCTTAAATATTGAATGAATTTTTTTACAGTATCCGCATCATTTCGGTTGGTAGCATTGTAAATAACGCCAATAGCAGAAGCCTTTTCGATGCTACATGCTTTAATAGTTCGTTTAAATCGTTTTAACTCTTTTTTTAGCGCAAAACGACCTATCTTCTGTTGTATTTTTTTAATTGGAATCATTATTAGGTAACAACTATATTTTCTACTATTTTTCGACCCATTTCAGCATTTAATTTTTGAACTAAACCTTCTTTTACATAACTTAACTCTTGCTTTAACGCTGCTGAATCTAATTTGATATGAAGGGTTTTATTTTTAAAAAATATTTTCTTCGTGTGTTTTGCAAACATATTGCCTACCAAATCCTCATAAATTTTAATAATGTCTAATTCATCCAATTGGTCTTGATAACCATAAGCTCTTAATAATTGATCGATAACTTTTTTAAGTGGTTGGCTTTCAGACATTAGTTACAATTCCCTCTTTTATTGTGAACGATTTAAAATTAATCTTTTCTTTAGATAATATCGCAGGTATTCTAAATAAATCGGTATCTGTAATAAAAATTTGTCCAAATTCACCTTTACCAACAATGCCAAGCAACTGACTCATTCTGTTTCCATCTAACTTATCGTAGATGTCATCAAGTAAGATAATTACCTTTAATTTACTAATTGCAGCAATTAATTCTGCCTGAGCTAATTTAAGTGCCAATAAATACGTTTTTTGCTGACCTTGTGAACCTATTTTTTTTAAAGAAAATTCACCTAACTTAAATAGCAAATCATCTTTATGAATACCTGTATTGGAATAATGGTTACCCCTGTCTTTTGTTATACTTTCTTTCAGTAAAACATCAAAATCACCTTCATTTAATTGAGAGTGATATTCCAATTCCACTTTTTCTTTATTTTTACTTATCTCTGTATAATATTTCTGAAAAATTGGAGTGAAATCGATAATGAATTTTTTACGAGCTTCATAAATAGATTGCCCATACTGAACCAATTGTTTATCCCATATATCTAAAGACTCTTGCTCAAAATTTCGATTTAACCAAAAAGACTTCAACAACAAGTTTCTATGTATTAAGGCTTTGTTGTAGGATAATAAATTGGTTAAATAATTATGGTCGTATTGTGAAATGATACCGTCAATAAATTTTCGCCTTACATCACTTCCCTCAATAATAAGCATTACATCTAATGGAGTAATAATTACCAATGGTATTCGTCCAATATGGTCTGCTAATTTATCGTAACTTTTTTTATTTCGTTTAAAGTTTTTCTTTTGATTTCTTTTTAAACCACAAGATATTAATTCTTCCTTATTATTAATTTGATAATTCCCTTTCACAACAAAAAAGGGAGCATCGTGTTTAATATTTTGAGTATCGATGGAATTAAAATAGCTTTTACAAAAAGACAAATAATAAATGGCATCTAATAAATTAGTCTTCCCCTCTCCATTATTACCTAAAAAGCAATTGATTTTTTCTGAAAACTCTAATTGAGCCTCATCGTAATTCTTAAAATTTAATATAGAGAGTTGTTTTAGAAACATTCTACAAATTTAAAAAGATGTAGAGATTTAAGTGTTAAAATTGCTAATCAAATTAAAAAAAAACTATTTTTGCCAATCTTATAAACGACAAGATTAAAAATGAGTAATAAAACAACAGAAAAAACAGACCCAATTGTTGATGTACAGGTAGTTTACAGCAAAACTGAGCAATTTATTGAAAAAAATAAAAAGATAATATCAATTGTTACTTTAGCAATCATTGTAGTCGTTGGTGGCTATTTTGGATATAAAAAATTAATTATTGCCCCAATGGAGTTCGAAGCTCAATCGCAAATGTTTATGGCAGAAAAATATTTTGAGCAAGATTCCTTACAAAAAGCAATTAATGGAGATGGTTTAAATTATGGCTTTGTTGATATTATTGACGAATTTGGAGGAACAAAAGCTGCCAACTTAGCTCATTATTATTTAGGTATTTGCTACAGGAATACTGGCGAATACGAATTGGCGATTGAAGAGTTGAATAGCTTTAGCTCTGATGACATTATGATTAGTGCTGTTGCCCTTGGTGCAATTGGTGATTCTTATATGGAATTAAACGATATAGATAAAGCTATTAGCTATTACGAAAAAGCTGCCGCACAAAACTCAAATAATTTAACTTCCCCTATTTATTTGTTTAAAGCAGGTTTGGCTTATGAAGATAAACAAGATTTTACTGCTGCAGAAAAAACTTATAAAGCAATTAAAACTGATTATCCAGATTCTAGAGAATCTCAAACCATAGACAAATATATTGCAAGAGTTGAAGCATTAAAGTAGATTGGAGATAATAGAAGTACTAAATTTTGAGATTTGTTGTTTTTAATTTTCACATCTACACATTAATTAATTTGTGCATTAAACATGGCAACAGCTAATAAAAATTTATCTGATTACGATATCAAATCAATTCCGGATGCTAGTAACATGGTATTCGGAATTGTTGTTTCTGAGTGGAACAAAGACATTACTTTTGGCTTATTAAATGGTGCTTATAATACATTGCTTAATAACGGGGTAAAGAAGAACAACATCATTGTAAAAAGTGTGCCCGGTGCATTTGAATTGGCTTTTGGAGCTCAAACCTTTTTTGAAAAAACACAAGTAGATGCTGTTATTTGTCTAGGCAGTGTGATACTAGGAGAAACCAAACATTTCGATTTTGTTTGTCATGGAACTGCTCTTGGAATTAAAGATGTGGCACTGAAATACAACAAACCTGTAATTTTTGGTGTGTTAACC
>CAYHWX010000064.1:0-23042 GCA_964360245.1 uncultured Vicingus sp. | reverse complement strand
GGTAAGTACTACCGCATTAATACAAACATCTGCACCTGTACACATTTGTAAGCTATTCATTGCTCCATAATTATAGGCAGGCACTCCACAAGGAAATGTCGAACCTGTTGAAGCAGATGTTCCGCATGGCATAGCAGAACATGGACAACCTGTATTTCCTTCGTTAACGGTAGGGAATGCATTTCCATTAATAGTAGCTGTTAAACTACCACCTGAACATTGACCAGAATAATAACTTATTGATATATTGGTTACAATGTTTCCAGCAGGAACAGGGTCCATAAATGTTTGTGTTCCGCAAGGAGTCGTATTTCCGCAATAACTAGAAAGGGTGTTAAAGCACCAATAATCGGCACCACAAACAGTGCACCCTCCACAGGCTTGAAAACCTCCATAAGTGACTGTAGTAGTTGCGGTTTGAGCTTTTAAATCATTTTTTAAAATAGAACTGAAAAAGAAAAAAATGAAAAGAAAAATAAATAAAGTAGCTTTTTTCATAGTTAATGTTTTTAGATGCTTTCAGAAATTAATTAGAAAATATTTTTTTTATTTTACTTTTTCTACACTAATATGTGAAAGAGCATATTTGGTAGCCTCACCCTTCTTAGGTTCACTTGGCTTGATAATGACCAATTTTGCTTTGTTTTTATCGTCTGTAGTACAAGAACCTTCGTAATCTTTTAAAGCAGGCACAATAACATCTACTTTTAGTGAAGTTGGACTCATCTGCCATGATATTTGGACATCATAACTATTTGAATTGATAAGTTTTAATATAACCACTTTTTCTGCATTACATTCACTATTTTTGGAATAGAACGAAACTCCATTTAAAACATTAGTTAACGGAGCTGCTACCGCGATATTATTGCCGGTTTGAATGGTACTTTTTGGTTCATTAAATTTATTGATTGGTCTCCACGACTCCCCTCTTGGGAAAGCAGCCGTTGCTTGTTTATTTTCTGTTTGAGCCATCCCAAATTGAGGAGCAATAAGTGAACTTGCCAATAAAATAAACAGTAGTTTTTTTGTTTTCATTATATCTATGGATTTTAATATTTGATTAATGGTTAAATAAATTATTAAGTAAAAAGTGTATCAAAAGTATCACATAATTTAATACTGTACAACTATTTTTAATATTATCATTTCATTTCACCCCTTACTATTCTTGACTTTTCTTCATAATAAATTGCTTTATTTGTATCCCCAATCGTTTTAAAAACATTAGCAACATTTTGCAATAAGACGTAATCTAATGGTGGTTTGGTTGCAGCTACTTCAAAATATTTTAGTCCCTCCAAAGTATCTCTATTTAGCATATAGGAGTTGCCTAAGTTGATATAAAGCCCAATTTGTGTAGAGTCGATAGTTAAAGCCTTTTTATCACTAATAATGGCTTTTTTATATTCTTTTCTTAAGTGATATAATTCGTGAAGTCTTGTATAAGCCAAAGAATAGTTAGTGTTATTGAATAGCATTTTTTCATAAGAAAAAATGGCAGAATCTGGTAGATTTCTTTTTTCAAAACAATACGCATAATTATATTGTGCTACTTCGTTGTTAGGACTAATCGTAATTACTTTCTTAAAAATTGGTTGGGCAAGATTCGCATCATTAAAAACATCTACATAAATTCTTCCAAGATTATTTAATGTTATTTCATCTTGCAAATAAATATCAGTACCTTCTTTCATTAACTCAGCTGTTTTTTTAAAATGAAAAGTAGCTTCATTAATTAATGTATTTCTTTCTGTTCCAGTAGGTGTTTGGGCTATTTGCTTGGAAAGTTTGTTTGCTGTGATATAATTTAAATTACATGAATCATCAAAATTGCTTACATCTTTCCTGAATAAAGTAAGCTCATCTTTCCAATCGGCATTTCTTGAAATAATTTTTATAGCACACATCAACAAAATGCAACCACCAATAATTTTAAAAAGCGTTTTGTAATTACTCCAAATCTTTGCTTTATTCCAATGCTCAATTTTAAATACTAAAAATAAAAAATACGCTATTCCTATGCAAAAGCCCAATGAAGCAAGATAAATAAAACGCTCGCCTATTATTCCAACTACAGGGGTATAAAGGTTGGAAAAAGGGAAAATTCCAATTAAATAAATGATAATAGCATAAGAAAAAATGCTTTTTTTAGAAAATTTTAAAGCCGCATAAATACCAATAAAAACATGAAACAACATGGAAATCCAAACCGAAATAAACGTCCAATTAGCGAGAGGAATTGTTTTAAAACCGTAATAACAAGAAAGTGGGTGTGGAAAAACTAGTAACTTTAAATAATAACCAAGGGTATAAAATGTCATTGGAATTCGTTTGAAAAAATCGAGTTCATAAAATAGTGGGTTTTCAAAGAAGGCAAATTCTCTTGCTACCACTGTATGATAGAACATTATCCGCATAAAAATTTTATACCCAATAAATATTGCAAGAGGGATAACAAAATAGAAGGTTACTTTTTTTAGTTTAATGGCAGTAAAAAAATAAATGGTGATAGGTATAATGGCTATAAATAAAATTGCCGATTTCTTACTAAATAATGCCATTAAAAAAAAGAGTATGGCTAAAAACAAATATTTCCGTTTACCCAAAGTTATTTTTTTAAGAAAAAAGTGTAATGAACATAATCCAAATAGAAAAGCCAACAATTCGTCTCTGCTTTTTAAATTATTAACCACTTCCGTATGAATAGGATGAGCAATGAATAAAAAAGTGATGAGCAATGGGAATATGATAGAATAGCTGCCCAAAAGTGTTAAAAGAATTGCAAACAACAACACACAGGTTACAGTATAAAGTGCCACATTAATAAAATGACTGATGTGTGGATTGCTTTTAAAAAATTGGTATTCTATCGCATAAGTTACAAGCACCATTGGACGATACTCAAAACTTTGTTGATTAGATTCAAAATAGTGGGTGGTGAATATTTTAGGAATTCCTTGTATTCCTTTTTCAATTTTAGAATTCGGACTTTGTGGGTTAGTTGTAGTTACAAAATCATCGTCTATTGCATAATTATTTTTTATGCTATTCCCATACAATAAAAAGCAAAAAATAACAATTGCAAATTTAATCCACTTGGTTTGATTTTTTGGGTCTTTTTTCTGAATCAAAATTTATACTTAATAGTTGCTTTTTTAAAAATTCTTGATTAAAAGTAAAAAAAAATTAGAATTCACCTCTACTTTATGCTATCAAAACTTCGCCAGTCATTTCTTTTGGAATCTCGATGTCTAACAATTTTAAGATGGTTGGTGCAACATCAGCCAACTTCCCATCCTTAATTTTTTTCACCTCTTTATCGATAAGAATACAAGGAACCAAATTCATAGAATGTGCTGTATTGGGAGTTCCATCTTCGTTAATAGCAAAATCGGCATTACCGTGGTCTGCAATGATTATAAAAGAATAACCGTGTTTAATTCCTTCCGTTACAATCCTTTCTACACAATTATCTACTTTTTCGACAGCTTTCATAATCGCCTTGTAAAAACCAGTATGTCCAACCATATCGGCATTGGCAAAGTTTAAACAGATAAAATCATTGGTTTCGTTTTCAATTTCCGAAAGAACAGCTTGCGTAACTTCTTCAGCATTCATTTCGGGTTGTAAATCGTAAGTTGCCACTTTTGGAGAATCAATCATGATTCTTTTTTCTCCTTTAAACTGTGCCTCTCTTCCTCCCGAAAAGAAAAAAGTTACATGGGGATATTTTTCTGTTTCAGCAATTCGTAATTGTGTTTTGTTGTTGTTTGCCAAAACTTCACCTAAAGTATTTTGTAAATTATCTTTATTAAAAATGATGTGAATGTTTTTAAAACTTTCTTTGTAATTGGTCATGGTAACATAATACAACGGAATAGTTTTCATTCCTTCCTCCAATAAATCTTGTTGTGTTAATGCAATAGTAATTTCTCGACAGCGATCAGTTCTAAAATTAAAACAAATCACCACATCATTGGCGAAAATTCTACCAACTGCATCTCCCTTTCCATTAATTCTTACTTGTGGTTTAATAAATTCATCAGTAATGTTACTGTTATAAGATGATTGAATTGAGGTTATAAAATTGGTGCTTTTTTCACCATCACCATTTAATAACATGTCGTAAGCAAATTTTATCCGTTCCCAACGATTATCCCTATCCATTGCATAATAACGACCAACAACAGAAACCAATTCACCAGCACAATTAACAAGATGTTTTTCCAATTGTTCAATTTGTCCTACGCCACTTTTAGGATCACAATCTCTTCCATCAGTAATGGCATGTACAAAAACTTTTTTTACTTTATTTTCTTTAGCTAAATCGCACAATTTATACAAATGGTTTTGATGGGAATGGATTCCTCCATCAGAAACTAACCCTAAAAAATGAACTGCAACATTGTTTTTATTGGCATAATTAAAAGCATCGATAATGGTTTGATTGGTATCAATCGTTTTTTCTTTAATGGCTTTATTAATTTTTACTAAATCCTGATAAATAACTCTACCAGCACCAATGTTTAAGTGCCCCACTTCAGAATTTCCCATTTGTCCATCTGGCAAACCCACCCATTCGCCCGAAGTTTTAAGCGTTGAATGTGCTTGGGTTTTTAAACAACTATCAAAAAAAGGTGTGTTGGCATTGAAGATGGCATCCGCTTTAGATTGATCTCCTAATCCCCAACCGTCTAAAATTAAAAGTGCTACTTTTTTGGTATTCATTCCAGAAAATTTTTACAAAGTTACACAGTATTTTATTATTTATGGCGATTGGAAATCCAAAAAGTCCCTCCAATTGGAGAGACTTTCAATAAAGTGGTGCCTCCAGGAATCGAATCCCATAAATACAGAAATTTTAATTTCTTGTATTTATGAGGACTCTCGAAAATCTTTTAAATTGGAAATTTGAAGATTTTCGGAGCCAGGAACACAAGGATTTTTAGCAATAAATTGTATTATTTTAATTCTAGACTTAAAATTTTTAACTTTTTGTTCTAAAACATAAGCATCACCTCTTGTTTCAAGACCAATAAACCAAACAATATTCCAAGGTAAAAATTTTGAAGTGTAATTTGATTTGCCATTATTGTGGTCATTTAATCTTCTTAAAACATTATCGGTTTGATCGATATAGAATCTGCCATCGATAGTGCTTTGTAGTATATAAACATAAAAATTCATAAGCTTGAAAACCAAAAAGTCCCTCCAATTGGAGAGACTTTCAATAAAGTGGTGCCTCCAGGAATCGAACCAGGGACACAAGGATTTTCAGTCCTTTGCTCTACCGACTGAGCTAAGGCACCATTTTAATTGGTCGGCAAATGTAGAAAAATATTTCTATCTCCAAAAACAAATACTAATACATTTTGTACTTTCGGAGTTCTTTTTAAAATGAACTTAGTTTTAGACATAGGAAATACCTTTATCAAACTAGCAGTATTTAATAAAAATATATTGCTAGAAACGAGTGTACAAAAGAAATTGGATGATTCGTTAATCGATTCCTTTTTTCAAAAATATACCATTACGAATTGTATTTTCTCTTCCGTTACAAATAATAAAAAAAACGAAACACTGTTAAAAAAGTATAATTTTTTACCACTGACTCATTTAACACCTCTACCTTTGTCCATCAACTATAAAACTCCCGAAACTTTAGGAATAGATAGAGTTGCTGCTGTTGTAGGTGCAAAAAGTTGTTATCCAAAAAATAATTTATTGGTGATAGATATAGGAACTTGTATAACGTATGATTTTTTAAACTCAAAAGATGAGTACCTTGGCGGTAGCATCTCTCCAGGATTTAATATGCGATTTAAAGCTCTTCACCAATTTACAGGGAAATTACCACTCATAGAATTTAAAAAAGAAAACTTAACGCTAATTGGCGATTCTACCGAAAAATCAATTATTTCGGGTGTTTACAATGGAATGAAAACCGAAATTAATGGAGTTATAAAGGCGTATATTAAACAATATGAGCCGTTAAAAGTAGTTATAACTGGTGGCGATATTAACCTATTTGATTTAGTGCCAAAAAATCGCATCTTTGCAGACAAATTTTTAGTCCTTAAGGGATTGAATGAAATTTTAATTTTTAATGAAAAAAAATAAACCAATTCTTCTTCTTTTCCTTTTGTTGATAACAGTCGTCTTTGCTTTTTCTCAAGCCACAACAAATTCCCCCTATTCCAAATATGGAATTGGTGTGATTAGACCTTCAGGGTTTTCACAAAACTTTACTATGGGAGGAATTGGCATTGGATTACGTTCTGATAGAGACATAGGGCTACAAAATCCCGCAAGTTATTCAGGAATTGTAGTAACTACTTTCGATTTAGGATATACCAATAATGCATTATGGTTAAGTGATGGCACTGAATCCCAATATCAAAACAATCCTTACATTGATCATGTTGCTTTTGCATTTCCATTGATAAAAAATGTTTGGGGGATGAGTTTTGGTTTTTTACCCTATTCAAACATTGGTTATGATTACAGCGAAATAATTATCGATTCTATTGCTGGGAATGTTAGTAATTATAGTCAAGGAGAAGGGGCTATTAATAAAGCATATTTTGGAAATGGTTTTGCTTTAAAAATAGATTCTACTTCAACTATTTCTATTGGAATTAATGCTTATTTTTTGTTTGGTTCTATGTCTCACGATCAAAAAATAATATATGGCGACCTTCCAAGTGGGCTTAACCTTTGGAAAACTAAAGATGTTGCTGTGGCTGATTTTGGAACTGATTTTGGTTTACAATACCAAAAGAGTTTTACTAAATCGAATGATGAAAAATACAAATTAACTATCGGTGCTATTTATAGCTTAGCTGCTGATTTAGCTGCCAAAAAGACAGAGCTATTAAGAACTTTTACAGGAACCATTGATTTTGGAACAATTAAAGATACTGCCAGTTTTATTGATGACGTGGAGGACATTATACAAATCCCTGCCGAACTAGGTTTTGGAATTTCATTAGAAAAACAAAATAAATGGTTGATAGGGGTTGATTATAAAACGGCTAATTGGGGTACTATTTTAAGCAACGACCTTCTTTATTCTTATCAATCTAATTATTCTATGGCTGCTGGCATTCAAGTTATCCCGAAACATGATGGCAATAACTATTTTAAAAGAATCGCTTATAGAATTGGTAC
This sequence comes from uncultured Vicingus sp., assembly GCA_964360245.1. GTDB lineage: Bacteria > Bacteroidota > Bacteroidia > Flavobacteriales_E > Vicingaceae. The sequence goes on along the minus strand of CAYHWX010000064.1, from coordinate 15,869 downwards.
TAGATACAACACTTCTTATTTAGTAATAAATAACACCAACTGGTCGGAGTATGGCATAACTTTTGGGATGGGTTTACCATTAAGAAAAGCAGAAGAGAGTTATCCTAGAATAAATTTGGGAGTCGAATATGGAAATAGAGGCACAACAGATGAAGGTTTAATAAAAGAAAAATTTATCAACTTTAATTTAGGAATCACTATAAATTCTGTTTGGTTCCAAAAAAGAAAATACGATTAACAATGAAAAAAATAACATTAACAATAGCGGGGTTAATAATAAGCTTAGCAAATTTTGCTCAACCTAACTATGGGAAAACACCACAAGATAGTGTAGTTTGTATAGAAAGTTTAATTTATAAAGATTATTTGAAAAACGATCCAAAACTAGCTCTTAGTTTATGGAGAACAGCTTACCGAGTATGTCCGCAATCGCAAAAAACCCTTTATATCAATGGTGTTGATATGTATAAAGAGTTAGCCGATAACGAAAAAGATGAAGCTAAAAAAGAAGCGTATTTAGATACCATGTTCTCTATTTATGATAGAAGAATTGAAATGTTTGGGCAAAAAGGATTAGTGTTAGGATACAAAGGACAAGCCATGTTGGTAAGTAGGCAAAATGAAAAAGAAAAAACTTTTGAAATATTAAATGAAGCATTAACATTAACCGGAGATAATACACAATCAGGAACGTTAGTCGCTACGATGTTTGCCATCATTAATTTGGAAAAAGTAGGCAAAAAAACAAAGGAAGAAGTAGTGGAACTATTTGAAAAAACCATTGCCATTTGTGCTGCCAATAAAGATGGTAAAGATGCAGAAGGGTATGTTAAAGCAGAAGAAAGCATACAAAGTGTAACTTCTCCTTATTTAGATTGTGCCGTGCTTATACCTTTGGCTGAAAAGAATTTTGAAAAGAACAAAGATAATGTAGATTGGTTAAGACAAACCGTTCGGTTATTGAAAGTAAAGAAATGTTACGACGCTGATATTTTTTCTAAAGTCGCCGAAGCTTATTTTAAGTTAGAACCTTCGGCAGAAGGAGCTGCTGGCATGGGTAATTTATTTTTAGGAAAAAGAGATTTTGACAAAGCTATAGATTTCTTTAAAAAAGCTGTTGAGATGGCAACAACAGATGCTGATAAAGCTGAATATACCTATAGTATTGCTCAAGCTTATTCTTATGGTAAAAATTATTCCCAAGCCCGAACTTACGCTTTAAAAGCTGCAGGGTTAAAAAGTGGATGGGGAGAACCTTACCTATTAATAGGCGATTGTTATGCTCAAAGTGGAAGCACTTGTGATGATGGTGAGTTAGGAAAATGGAGTGTTTATTGGGCAGCAGTGGATAAATACCAAAAAGCAAAAGCTATTGATGGTTCTGTTTCTTCAGATGCTAACCAAAAAATTGCCAGCATTTCTGCTCATTTCCCTGAAACTAAAGATGTTTTCTTTTACAGTAAAAAAGCTGGAGATTCTTATACTGTTGGATGTTGGATTAATGAGTCAACCACCATCAAAACAAAATAGATGGTTAGAAAAAAAGCCACCGTATTATATCGTAAAGTTATCCCGATGCTATTTGTTTTCGGGATTCTTTATTCTTGTGAAAACGACATTAAAGAAGTGGAATCATTAGCTAAACTAACAAAAACTCCCACCAATAAGGCTAAAAATGTTGAACTTATCTATTCTGAAAAAGCTAATGTTAAAGTAAAAATTATCACTCCTTTATCAGAAGAATACAACGAAAAGGATAATCATTACATAGAAATGACACAAGGAATAAAAGTTTTGTTTTATGATTCTGCTTTAAATGTTGCCTCTACGTTAACATCCAATTATGCGATACAACAAGTTTCAAAAAAAATAATGGAAGCAAAAGATGATGTGGTAGTTGTTAATGATAAAGGAGAAAAGTTAAATACCGAACATTTGATTTGGAATGAAGATTCTTCTAAAATTTATTCTGATGTATTTGTAAAAATAACCACCAAAGAGGAGATAATAATGGGCGAAGGAATGGAAGCCAATCAAGATTTTACCAAATGGAAAATTCATAAAATTAAAGGAACTATCACCATTAAAGAAGAAACTGACTCTTTAAATTCAACTAAATAAAAATGCAAAAAGTTGTACGTTTTTTACAATACATGTGGCTGGTAATTGCCATTATTAGTTTTTTAATCGCTACTTATCATTTAATTTATACCGCAGTGGAGGATGCTTTGTATTTTTATATCTTCTCAGGTATCGCTACAATTTTATATTTTGTTCGAAAACATCAGTTAAAAAGGTTCGAAAATATGTCAAAATAATTTCTTATCTTTCCATTTAAATAAATGCATTACTTATCTTTAAACTATATTTACAATTAATGTTTATTAAAACCTTTTTTATTTTCACTTCTTACAAATGACTCCACTTTTTTGGCTTTTTTTAATTCTTGCAATGATTTTCTCTGCTCTTTTTTCGGGTTTAGAAATCGCTTTTATTTCAGCCAATCGTTTAAAAATAGAATTAGACAATAAAAAAGGTGTTTTTTCTGCAAAAATCCTTTCTTTATTTTTAAAGCAACCTGCCAAATTTATTGGTGCTATGTTGCTCGGTAATAATGTATGTTTGGTAATATATAGCATTATTATGGCAATGGTTTTAGAGCCTGTAATTATTACTTACCTCACCCACAATGAATTTATTATTTTGATTACTCAAACTATCATTTCAACAATTATAGTTTTGTTTTTTTCCGAATTTTTACCCAAAGCACTATTTCGTATTAATCCAAATAAAGTATTATCCATTTCCGCTATTCCCTTATCGATAACGTATTATATTTTATATCCGTTTACTTATTTTACTGTTGGAATATCCAGTATCATTTTAAAAATCTTTAAAGTTGACACATCAGAACGTGATTTGGCTTTTTCTAAAATAGACTTAGAAGATTTTGTTGCCAGCATTCAAGAACGACAAACAAAAAATGAAGAAATAGATACCGAAATACAAATTTTTAAAAATGCCTTAGGTTTTTCTGATGTAAAGGTTAGAGATTGTATGATTCCTAGAACAGAAATTATTGCGATGGATATTGATAAATCGATAGCTGAATTAAAAGAAAGATTTATCGAAACAGGATTGTCAAAAATATTGATTTACCGAGGTTCTATCGATAACATTATCGGATATTCCCATTCCAAAGAGTTATTTAAAAATCCTGAATCTATTCAATCCATTTTACTTCCTGTATCAATAGTTCCCGAAGTAATGTCGGCAAATGAAGTGCTTAAAAAAACCATTAAAGAAAGAAGAAGTATTGCTGTTGTGGTGGACGAGTTTGGAGGAACTTCTGGAATTTTAGCACTAGAAGATATTATAGAAGAGATTTTTGGCGAAATTGAAGATGAACATGATAAAGAAGAACTCGTTGAATTAAAAATAGATGCAAGTACTTATCAATTTTCAGCAAGAATTGAAATCGACTACCTCAACGAAAAATATAAATTACATTTACCCGAATCTGATGAATATGAAACTTTAGGAGGCTACGTCATCAATATCCATGAAAGTATCCCCGAAAAAAATGAAATTATTGCCACAGAAAAGTTTGTTTTTACCATTAATAAAGTAAGTAATAATAAAATTGATTTAATTACTGTTGTTCAATTGGATAAAAAAGTTTAAATCAATATCATTTCTCATTTTTTAGCTTTACTAATTTATTGCTCAACACTTTTATTTATCGATTGACAATCGTATATTCGCAGCCCAAATATTTTAATTAAAATGGCAGTAATAGGAAAAATTAGAGAAAAATCGTCTTTGGTATTAATAATTGTAGGCGTTGCAATGCTTGCGTTTTTATTGCCATCCGACGGAATTAGAAACCTTTTTGGTGGGGCAGACAATACCATAGGCGAAATTGGAGACATTAAGATTTCTGGTCAAGAATTTGATCAAAAATTAGAAACAGCAATAAGTTTATGGGAAGCCCAAAACAAAACTTCTGCAACTAACGAAGTTAGAGATTCATATAAAGAACAAGTATGGAATGAGTTGGTAAGAGAAATAGTTTTAGAAAGTCAATTTAAAGAATTAGGTATTGCAGTTAGTCCAGAAGAATTATTTGACATGGTTCAGGGAAGCGATCCTCATCCACAAGTTAAACAAGCTTTTACTGACCCCAACACTGGGATTTTTAATCCAGCTCAAGTGTTACAGTTTTTAAAGAGCTTAGAAACAATGCCTGCTGAAAACAAAAATCAATGGCTACAATTTGAAGATGGAATTGAGAAAGAAAGAATAGCTGCTAAATACAACAACCTTTTAATTAAAGGAATGTACCCTACAACAAGCATGCAAAAAAGGACATACGTTGACCAAACAGAAAGTAGAAATATAAAATTTGTGGCAAAACGATATGCGGCTATTAATGATAGTACTATCAGTGTTACAGCTGAAGAATTAAAAGCTTATTATGAGGAACATAAAAATGAGTATAAACAAGATGCTTCTAGAGAGATTGAATACGTGAAATTTGAAGTTACCCCATCAGAAACTGATATTGCTGAAGCAAAAAAATGGATTGAAGAAACCGCTGGAGAATTTAAAACAACTGAAGATGACTCCTCTTTTGTGACTTACAATTCTGAAGCCCCATTAGATGAAAATTTTTACAATCAAGCAGCAATGCCTTTAGGTTTAGATTCTACCTTCTTCTTTTCTGAGATAGGAACAATATCAGCTCCTTTTGAAGAAAATGGCGCTTTCTTCGTCACCAAATTAGCCAAAATTAAAATGGTTCCTGATTCAGTGAAAGCACGTCATATTTTATTAAAAACAACCAATCAACCTACTGATACTTTATTAGAAGCAAAATTAGACAGTATAAAAAATCTTATTAAAAAAGGTGCTGATTTTGCTAAAATTGCCAAAGAAATTTCCGAAGATGTAGGTTCGGCTATTGAAGGCGGAGATTTAGGTTGGTTTAAAGAAGGCACAATGGTTAAACCATTTAATGATGCTTGTTTTGATGGTAAAGTTGGTGATTTAGTTGTTGTTCAATCTGAATTTGGATTTCACTTGATAGAAATACTAAAACAAGCGGATAAAACAAGAAAAATTCAGTTAGCAACCATCGTTAGAAAAAACATTCCAAGTAACGAAACTTTTGATGCTGTTTTTGCAAAAGCAAGTATGTTTTATTCTAACAATAATACTGCCGAAGCTTTTAAAAAAGCTACTGAGGGAGATAAATTTACAAAATTTGTTGCTCCAGAAGTAAAAGTTGGAGATAAAGACATTCCTGGAATGACAAATGTTAGAGAATTGGTAAGATGGGCATATAACAGCGAAAAAGGTGCTGTTTGCGAACCAAAACAATTTGAAAATACGTTTGTAATTGCTCATTTATCCGAAGTTAGAGAAGAAGGAATTGCACCTATGGAACAAGTAGAAATACAAGTTGAGTTAGGAGCAAAAAAGAAAAAGAAAGCGGAAATGTTTATTAAGGAGATGTCAGGTATTAAAAACATAGATGAATTAGCAACCAAAATTGGAGGAACAGTAGAAGTTGCTCCCAATGTAAATTTTGCTGCTTATGCAATACCTGGAATGGGACAGGAATTAAGAGTTAATGGAATGGCTTCTACCCTACAAAAAGGTGAAATGAGTATTCCAATTGAAGGACAAACAGGTGTGTTTGTCATTCAAATTGAATCCGTTACTCCTGCACCTCCAACAACTGATTATGCTGGAATTAAAACTCAATTAGAACAAAATTACAGAGGCAGTACCAGTCAATTACTTGAAGCACTAAAAGATAAATTTGGTGTAGTAGATAAACGATATAAGTTTTATTAAAATGGCATCATACAAAAAAACCTCTTGGGATTCCAAGAGGTTTTTTTGTGTTTATTTTAAACTGCCTATCATTTCTTCGGGTTTAACCCATTCATCATATTCTTTTTCTGTTACGTATCCTAAACGAACTGCTTCTACTTTTAAAGTAGTTCCATTGGCATGTGCTGTATTCGCTATTTCCGCAGCTTTATAATAACCAATTTTTGTGTTTAAAGCGGTAACTAACATTAATGAATTATTGAGTAATTCTTTAATAACAGGAGTATTTGGCTCTATACCAATTGCACAGTTATCATTAAACGAAACACAAGCATCTCCAATTAGTCGGGCACTTTGTAAAAAGTTAGCAGCCATCATTGGTTTAAACACATTTAATTCATAATGACCTTGAGTTCCACCAACTGTTATTGCAACATCATTTCCCATTACCTGAGCACAAATCATAGTAAGAGCTTCGCATTGTGTTGGATTTACTTTTCCAGGCATAATGGAAGAACCTGGTTCGTTTGCAGGAATAATCAATTCACCAATTCCTGACCGTGGTCCTGATGCCATCATTCTAATATCATTAGCAATTTTATTCAAAGAAACCGCTAATTGTTTTAAAGCACCATGAGATTCTACGAGTGCATCATGAGCAGCAAGAGCTTCAAATTTATTGTATGCAGTAATAAATGGCAATCCAGAAAATTGAGCTATTTTTTTTGCTACCAATACATCATAACCCTTAGGAGTATTTAGTCCTGTACCAACAGCAGTTCCTCCTAATGCTAATTCTGAAAGATGAGCTAATGTATTTTTTAAAGCAACTAAACCATGGTCTAGTTGAGAAACATATCCAGAAAATTCTTGTCCTAAAGTTAAAGGAGTCGCATCCATTAAGTGAGTTCTTCCAATCTTCACAACATTCATATATTTTTTAGATTTTGCTTTTAAGGTGTCTCTTAGTTTTTCTACACTTGGAATGGTACGCTCCGCAATCATTTTATAGCAAGCAATATGCATGCCTGTTGGAAAGGTATCATTAGAAGATTGTGATTTGTTAACATCATCATTGGGTTGTATTGTTTTTTCTCCTTCACCAATTTTTTTTCCTGCAAGCTCATGTGCTCGATTGGCTATTACCTCATTGCAGTTCATATTACTTTGAGTTCCTGAACCCGTTTGCCAAATTACTAAAGGGAATTGGTCATCCAATTTTCCTGCTAATATTTCATCGCATACCTGAGAAATAAGATCTCTTTTGCCTTTTTCTAAAACACCTAATTCGAAGTTAGCATGAGCTGCTGCTTTTTTAAGGTAAGCAAAACCATATATTATCTCTAAAGGCATGGAGGCAGATGGACCAATTTTAAAATTATTTTTTGATCTTTCTGTTTGAGCTCCCCAATATTTATCTGTGGGTACTTTTACCTCACCCATGGTATCTTTTTCTATTCTGTATTTCATTTTATTAAATTTTAGGTAAAAATCATCCTCTTTAATAAGATATACAATGATTTTAATTAGCTTTTTTTTATTTATAGTTAATATTTTTTTATTTTTACAATTATTAATTATTAAAAATAATAACAATGATAGCTTTAGCTTGGATATTTTTCTTTTTTATTTTCATTATGGCATTTTGGTGTCTGTTATTCTTGTTTGCAGTTGTTGTTCCTGGTGCTCTTAAATTATGGATGTTAAATAAAATCGCTCCAAAATTTATTAAAAGACTTGCTGGATTAGAAAATTAATTTACAACAACTCTACTACATTTTCTGGAGGTCTCCCAAGTATCGCTTTATTTCCTTTTACAACAATTGGTCGTTCTATTAATATTGGATTTTCTATTAGTATTTGTATCCATTCATCATTATTAAAATTGCTCTTCTTAAATTTTTCTTTGTAAACAGCCTCCCCTTGTCTTACAATATCTTTAGCTTGTAAATTAAGTTTCATTAAGATAACCTTCAACTCCTCTTTTGTTGGGATTTTGTTCAAATATTCCACAATTTCTACCTCAACATTGGCATCCTTAATTAATTGTAACGTTTGTCTGCTTTTGCTACAGCGAGGGTTATGATATATTTGCATCGTAATTAAATTATCCTTTTGGTTAATTATTCAATAATTAGTTTTTGGGTAGTTATGTTGTTATTGTTGGTAATGGAAACAAAATAAACACCTTTGCTAAATTTATCTGTTTGCACAATTGTTTTTGGTTGGGTAAGTCTTTTTGAATAAACAACTTCACCTAAAATATTGGTAATTCTAAGAGAGGCATCTGAATTTCTAAGCTCCATTTTAATAGTCACATTTCCTATGGCTGGATTTGGGCTTATCATAAAATCTAAATTCTCCTTTTCTTCCACTGTTACTGTCATATTTTTTTTTGGTAAAAAACTATAGGCAAACCATTGAATTCCTTCTGGCTGAATATAATTTTTCCATGACCCTGATTCTAAACTTAAACTATTCACAAAATCAGTATATGGCAGAAAAAAAGGATTGGTTGTTACCCAACTTTGCATAAAAGATTGCTCCGAACTATAAAGTGGCATCACCTTAACATTGGTATTTGCTAAAGCCAAATCTTGCAAACGGGGTTTAACATAATTATACTGATAAGTAGGCGAATAATTTCCTGAAGGGATATAAATACTCACTAAAACTCTATCCACACCCGTTTGAACAATTTGCTGTGCTTGACCCGAATTAAAAAATCCAAAATAAGCTTCCGATTTTTGCCCAGTTAAATTAGCCAACGAATCAATACTCTTTAACATACTCTTATAATATGAAAAAGCACCTGAAGTATCGCAGCCATATCCTCCTGATTGCAAATAAGTAGTACAATAATAACCACCTGACGTAACCAGCGAGGGAACCCAAAACTCAAACTCCAAATTATAAACATCAACTTTATTGTTGGTGGAAGGATGTTGTTGATTGTAAACACCAATAATATTAGTGAAAAACCAAAGATTTTCAGCTGCTACACCTATTTCAGAAATACCATATTGGGTTTTGGCTTTAAAAACAAAATTAGCAAATGTTTGAGCAGAAGAAAAATTGGTAAGAGGAGTGCTATTGTTTACCAAGTGCATATCATAAAGCGTTAGGTAATTAAACCCATTGTTTTGAGCGAACACCAACAAACTATCTTCTAAGATTGTATTTCCTAAAATGGTGTTAAAACCATTGACATAAAATCCTTTCACATTTTGTGACTGTAAGGTAGTGGATGATATAATTAACAACCCAACTATCCAAACTATTCTTTTACTAAATCTTATGTCTTTCACTTTTAAGTTTTTTAATTACGATTTTCCAAATTCCATTAAATATGCTTTTAGGAAACCATCTAAATCTCCATTTAATACTCTATCTGGATCGTTAACAGTATAGTTAGTTCTATGGTCTTTAACTCTTCTATCATCTAACACATAACTTCTTATTTGTGCTCCCCATTCTATTTTCAGTTTACTGCCTTCAATTTCTGCACGATGTTCCATTTTTTTCCGCATTTCAATTTCATACAGTTGCGATTTTAATAATTGCATAGCTTTTTCCCTATTTTTTAATTGTGAACGGGTTTCAGAGTTGGTAACCATAATTCCGGAAGGAAGATGGCGAAGTATTACTTTAGTTTCTACCTTGTTCACGTTTTGACCACCAGCACCACCAGAACGAGCAAAATCCCAAGTAATATCAGCAGGGTTAATATTGATTTGAATGGTATCATCCACCAAAGGATACACATAAACAGAAACAAAAGAAGTCATTCTTTTTCCTTGAGAATTGAAAGGGCTAACTCTCACCAACCGATGAACTCCATTTTCTCCCTTTAAATAACCAAAAGCAAAACTTCCTTCAATTTCAATAGTAACTGTTTTTATACCAGCAACATCTCCAGCTTGGTAATCGAGTGTTTGAATTTTAAAATTATTTTTTTCTGCCCACATTTGGTACATCCTCAGCAAAATAGAAGCCCAATCACAGCTTTCCGTTCCCCCTGCACCAGCAGTAATTTGAAGCACAGCACTTAATGAGTCTTCCTCACCGCTCAACATGTTTTTAAATTCTAACTCTTCAATTTTTTTTACCGTAAACTCATATTGATTTTCAACTTCTTGCTCTGTAGCTTCGCCTTCTTTATAAAAATCATAAAGTATTTGTAAATCATCAATATTTGATGCTATAGAAGAGTAACTGTCTGTCCAGATTTTAATATTTCTGACTAGTAATAATTGTTTTTCGGCTGATTCTGGATGATTCCAAAAGTTAGGGTCGTGCGTTTTTTGTTCTTCTTCTTCTAATTCAATAATCTTGGTATCTATGTCAAAGATACCCCCTTAACGCCTCCAGGCGATTAACTAACAGTTTTACTTGATCTTGAGTTATCATATATCAAAAGTAATATTATCTTTAATATAAGAATGGTGAAACTGATAAAATAATTCTAATTTTAAGTACTAAAACTAACCCATGAAAATTTATACAAAAACTGGAGATAAAGGACAAACATCGCTTTTTGGTGGCACAAGAGTGGCTAAACACCACATCAGAATAGCAGCTTATGGAACTGTTGATGAACTAAATTCTTATATTGGCTTGATTAGAGACCAAGAAATAGCTCAAGAAAGCATCAAAACATTATTAGAAATTCAGGATAGATTGTTTACCATGGGTTCAATATTAGCCACTGAACCTAAAAATAATAAAGTTAAAGTTCCTTTATTAATTAATTCAGACGTTACATTTTTAGAAAATGAAATTGATAAAATGAACGCACAACTTCCTGAAATAAAATCATTTGTGCTCCCTGGAGGTCATCCTACAGTATCATTTTGCCATATCACCAGGTGCGTATGTAGAAGAGCTGAAAGAACTGTCTCCCAATTATCAGAATTAGAAACGGTTGATGAACTAGTTATTATTTACTTAAATAGATTATCAGATTATTTGTTTGTGCTTGCACGGAAAATAGCGAAAGATAAAGGAAGTAAAGAAATATCTTGGAAAGCACGTATGTAATTGATAAACAACTAGATATAAAAATTTATCAACGTGTCGATAAATAAAATGAAAAATTGTTGGGTAAGTGAACAAAAAAACTATTTTTGCGTAAAGGTTAAAAAAATTAATAATACCGTTTTTTAATATTATAGAATATGTATTGGACTTTAGAATTAGCTTCACATTTAGAAGATGCTCCTTGGCCTGCAACTAAAGATGAATTGATAGATTTTGCTATTCGGACAGGTGCTCCTTTGGAGGTTGTGGAAAACTTACAACAGTTGGAAGGTGAAGAAGAAATTTATGATACCATTGAAGAAATTTGGCCAGATTACCCAACAAAAGATGATTTCTTTTTTAATGAAGAAGAGTATTAAACGCTTTGAAATTAAATTTTAAAAAGCCCTGATGATAACCGTCAGGGCTTTTTTTATGCCAATTACCCCAACATTTTTCTAATATCCAACTTCTCATTTAATAACACTGTTATTTCATTACTATTAATTCGTTGCTGAAGCATCGTGTCTCTATCACGAATGGTAACTGTGTTGTCTTCTAATGTTTGATGGTCAATCGTTATGCAGAAAGGAGTTCCAATAGCATCTTGTCTTCTGTACCGCTTTCCTGGCGAGTCTTTTTCGTCGTACTGACAATTAAAATTATATTTTAAATCATCTAAAATTTCTCTTGCTTTTTCTGGCAAACCATCTTTACGAGTTAAAGGCATTATTGTTACTTTAACAGGTGCTAATATAGCTGGTAATTTTAATACAATCCTTTCTGAACCGTCTTCTAAAACTTCTTCAGTATATGCAGCAGAAAGAATTGCTAAAAATGTTCGGTCTAATCCAACAGAAGTTTCTACCACATAAGGCACATAACTTTCGTTGAGTTCAGGATCGAAATATTGTAATTTTTTACCTGAAAATTTTTCGTGCTGTTTTAAGTCAAAATCTGTTCTAGAATGAATTCCTTCTAATTCTTTAAATCCCATTGGAAAATTAAATTCAATATCACAAGCAGCATTGGCATAATGTGCCAATTTTAAATGGTCGTGAAAACGATAATGTTTTTTGTCTATTCCTAAAGATAAATGCCATTTAAGTCGTTGTTCTTTCCAGTATTCATACCATTTCATTTCTTCACCTGGACGAACAAAAAATTGCATTTCCATTTGTTCAAATTCTCTCATTCTAAAAATAAACTGACGAGCAACAATCTCATTTCTAAACGCTTTTCCTATTTGTGCAATTCCAAACGGAATTTTCATTCGTCCTGTTTTTTGCACGTTCAAAAAGTTTACAAAAATACCTTGTGCAGTTTCTGGTCTTAAGTAAATGGTGTTGGCAGCTTCGGCAACAGAGCCAATTTCGGTAGAAAACATTAAATTAAACTGCTTTACGTCTGTCCAGTTTTTTGAACCACTTAGCGGGCAAGCAATTTCTAAATCTTCAATTAAAGTTTTAACAGCACCCAAATCGTCATTATCCATTGCTGTTTTATAACGATTGTTAATTTCATCAATTTTTTCTTGATTTCGTAACACATTTGGGTTGGTTGCTCTAAATTGTTTTTCATCAAAAGCGGCACCAAATCGCTCTATTCCTTTGGCAACATCTTTTTCAATTTTTAATCGAATTTTTTCTACCTGTTCTTCAATCAACACATCTGCACGGTATCTCTTTTTTGAATCTTTATTGTCAATTAAAGGGTCATTAAAAGCATCAACGTGACCGGATGCCTTCCAAATAGTAGGGTGCATAAAAATAGCAGAATCAATGCCTACAATATTCTCGTGCATACTTACCATGGCTTTCCACCAATACTCTTTAATGTTTTTTTTCAACTCACTACCCATCTGCCCATAATCATAAACGGCAGATAAACCATCATAAATTTCGCTCGATTGAAATACATACCCATACTCTTTTGCATGGGATATAATTTTTTTTAAATTGTCTTCATTTGTTGCCATGAGGCAAAAGTAACATACATTTTTATAACTTTGTTCATCAATTACAAATAATCGGATTATGAAAAAATTACTTTTATTTCTTGCCATTTTCATTTCTTTTGCTGGATTTGCTCAACAAAAAGAATTGACTTTAAATGATGCTGTTCTATCTTATTCTAAAGGATTGAATCCAAAAAATTTGCAAAACCTACGATGGGTAAATGGCACTACCAATTATATTTATTTAGAAGGAAAAGAATATATTATAAAAACTGCTGCTGGAAAAGAGATTATGAAAGTTGGTTTAGATAAGTTTACAATTGCTTTCCCTGAATTAAAAAAAGTACCAGAGATTATTAGTATTTCTGCTGCAGAAATGGTATTTGAAAATGAAAATCAAATCGTTCATTTTGATTATAAAAAAGGTACAATAATCAATAAAATAGTTTTTGATGAAAAAGGAGAAAACAAAGATTATAACTATAACCAAACAGCTTTAGCTTATACTTTGGATAATAATCTTTATGTTGCCAATGCAGCAAATAAAAAAATTGCGATTACTGAAATTGCGGATAAAAATATCGTTTCTGGACAATCCATACACCGACAAGAATTTGGTATTTATAAAGGAACTTTTTGGAGCCCAAAAGGTGCATACTTGGCTTTTTATCAAAAAGATGAAAGCAATGTTACTGATTATCCATTGGTGGATATCACTACATACCCAGCAACGCTTCATAACATTAAATACCCAATGGCAGGACAAGGAAGTGAAAAAGCAAAAATTGGAATTTTTAATACCATTACTCAAAAAACTATTTACCTCAACATTAATACTTCCGACGAACATTATTTGACCAACTTATCTTGGGCTCCAGACGAAAAATATGTGTTAGTTGCTGAAGTAAATAGAAGTCAAAATCATTTCTTATACAATTGTTATGATGTTGCCACCGGAAAAAAAGTAAATACCTTGTTTGAAGAACAAAATGATAGGTGGGTTGAACCAGAACATGATGCGGTTTTTTTGCCAAAAAGTACTACTGATTTTTTATGGATGAGTGAGCGTGATGGTTTTATGAACCTGTACCTCTATAATACTAGTGGTAAATTAGTAAAACAATTAACTCCTTATAAATTTGTAGTAAATTCAATTATCGGATTTGATGAAAAGGGTGAAAATGTTTTTATCAGCACAACTGGCGAAGATGCTAGAAATACGTTAACTTTTAAAGTTAATTTATCATCTGGAAGATCAACCATTATTACCAAAACAGAAGGAGTTCATTCCACACAACTAAGTGATAATGGTGCTTATTTAATTGATAATTATAGCAGTTTAACCATTCCTAGAGAAATTGCAATTATTAATACATCGACTTTAAAATCTAATACTATTTTTAATGCTGTAAACCCACTCCAAGATTACCAATTAGGAACAACTGAGTTTCTTACGCTTAAATCAAATGATGGTTTTGATTTATATGGACGCATCATTAAACCAGCAAATTTTGATGCTAATAAAAAATATCCTGTTTTAATTTATGTTTATGGGGGCACTCATGCTCAATTAGTAACAAACAGTTGGTTGGGCGGAGCAAGTTTATGGATGAATTGGTTGGCAACTCAAAAAGACTATATTGTTTTTACCTTAGATAATCGAGGTTCTGAAAATAGAGGTTTTGCTTTCGAAAGCATTATCCATAGAAAATCGGGTGAAGCAGCAATGGAAGATCAACTAATTGGTGTGGAATATTTAAAGTCGCTAGCTTATGTAGATGGAAATAGAATTAGCCTTCATGGTTGGAGTTATGGTGGTTTTATGGCTTGTTCTTTAATGCTTCGTTTTCCAGGAATTTTTACGACAGCTGTAGCTGGAGGTCCAGTTACCGATTGGAAATATTATGAAGTAATGTATGGCGAACGTTATATGGATACTCCTCAAGAAAATTCTGAAGGCTACGAAAACTCAAGAGTGCCAAAATACATTGGAAATTTAAAAGGAAAATTGTTAATCATTCATGGAAGTGTTGATCCCACTGTTGTTCCTCAACACAGCATGACACTACTAAAAGAAGCGGTAGATAAAAATATCCCCATCGACTTTTTTACTTACCCCATGCACGAACACAATGTGGGCGGGAAAGACAGAGTGCATTTAATGACTAAAATTTTAGACTATATTGTAGAGAATAATAAGTAGTGCTTGCAAGAAAAGAATGGAATTTCTTTATCAGAGACTGAGTTTTATTACAATCTTTATTTACAATCCTTTCCTATAGTTTTCAATCGCTTTTTTAGAAGTTACCCAATTTCTTCCTTCCTTATGAGCGTCTATTTTCCCTTGCCGAGCGAGTAAACTGATGTACTCTTGACCATAAGGAATAGTAGACTCTCTAACAATGTTGGTAATACTTTGATAATCTGAATCGTTGTTAGGTAATGCACTTAAATAAATATTTAAAGTTCTTTCTATTGATTGACACATCAACAACATTAATTTTTGATAATTACCATTGTTAGCTTGATTTAATGCTTCGTAATATTTTTTTCTATCATTTTTTAAAATGATTGCAGGAGGAAAACCTTTTTGCATTAATAATAAATTCATTGCTAAACGAATAGTACGCCCATTACCATCAAAAAAAGGATGGATCCAAACCATTTTATGATGAAAAACAGTTGCCAATTCTATCGTATTAAGTTGTAAAGGATTTTTATTAACAAACTCAATGAGCTCATCCAATAATTGAGGAACTTTTAATGCGTTGGGTGGCACAAAATTGGCACCTGAAATTCTAACTCCTGCATTTCTAATTCTTCCAGCAAATTCATCTTCTATAGATCGTAAGACCAATGCATGCAACGAAAGAATATCTTTACTACATAATTGATAATTTTCTTTTACCAAAGCATACAGATAGTTGATAGCAGTTTCATGATTTTTGGCTTCAAAATGTTCTCGTAAAGATTTCCCTTTTATAGTAATTCCTTCTTGTAACACTAGTTGAGTTTCTCTCAAATTTAGCGTATTTCCTTCAATGCTATTAGA